>JAJTIB010000135.1 GCA_021300075.1 Rickettsiales bacterium | reverse complement strand
TTATTGCGGCGCGTTTTGCAATTCGGCCGGAAGAGGGCCGTCAAACGCATCGAAGATATTTCTGAGAAAACCTGGCGTAAAGCCGGAAAGCGGATTGACAGTGACTTTGGGATCGGAATACCCCCCCTGAACCGCATAGCGAAACGCTACCACACCCTCGCCTGCCCCGCCGGCCAACGCACCAATGACGGGGATTCGCCCAATGAAAGAATTAAGCCAGAAGGCGGGAACCAGCACTCCGCGAATGCCAAGGACTGTACTCTTGGTGTCGACCGCACCTTCAAAAGTGATACCCAGCGAATTACCACTGGTACGCCCATTTTTGATCGAAATTTTACCCTTCTGTACCATCAGATCAGCGGCGAGCTTATCGAAGCGAATTCCATCGCCAGTGAGTAGATTGCGAATACCTTGCAGTGATCCAACGCTCAGCATACGCTCCAGAATTCGGGAATTTCTCACAGTGAATTTTTCCATCAATAAACGTCCATTGAGTAAAGGTGGCGTCTGTGTGTCGTCATACGTCCCGCTCAGGCTAAGATTGCCGCCAAACACGCGATCGCTGATATCAAGACTTCGCAGAAAATTTCCTGCATTATCCGCATTAAGGTCAAAACGCCGCTGCCCCTGGGGCGAGGATATACGCACAAGGAAACTCGAGTCTCCAACCCGGCCAGTAAAATTCGCCGTACGGCAGAATCGTCGGTCGCAACTGAGTGTTCCTCTAAGTCCGGTAAAAGTGGAACCCTGAGTCAGCACCAGCTCGCGCAGATTTACATCCATCGTCAGAGGCGGAAAATCGGCAAGCAAGCTATTTTCCTGGCTCGCATAATTGGCGGAAGTATCGAGCCGGTTGCCGGTAATCCGCAGCGATTGAGTCGCCCCCGTATCCTCATAGGTCAGGCCGAAATCATTAAGATTAGTTTGAAGATTGGGGATAGATAGAAACGTCACCTGATCGTCGGGAGCGGCGATTTCACCCGCAGCGCGCAAATCATCCGCGGTGATAGTGAATTGATAGGCATGGGGTGCAAAACGATGCCGAGGAATATTGGTGACGCGCAGGCTGCCACGCACGCCAGCAGCTTTTTTCCAGGTAATTTGCGGCACATCCAGCGCCAGCCGGGTGAGATCAATATCGGCACTACGAACGGCAAAATCATCGCCATGCATTTCTAGCTCAGCCCGCACACCCGCACTGCCGCGCACCACTTGCGAAACAGGCGGCAGGCCCAGTCCAGCAAATTGTGATTGGTCAATCACACCGTTCACCGTTACTCTGAGTGGCCCCGTGCTTTTGCGTGCCAGCGCCAAACTGAGATTAGTGTCCTGTAGCCGAGCCGTACCATCAAATTGCAGATAATCGGGATTAAGTGAGAGCGTTCCATCAAGCTGCGAAAGGGCAAGACCCCGGCCTAGACCCTGCTGGGCAATAGCTTGCAGCTTAGCCTCGAGCGTGTAGCGCACGGCATCGAGATTAATAGCACCGCTCTCCTCGTCCGAAAACGCATCAAACGCCAGCGCCAGCGTGCCCTGAATTGACCCTTGAATCGTGTCGGCGTTAAGGCCGAGAGAGTCATCAAACTTGAAATATTCGAGTGCCAGAATTCGTGCGACGTCGGGTGCGGTGGCGTTAAAATCAAGCGTTACTTCCGTTGGCACATGGTCGCTAAGCAAATCAGGAATTACAACGCGAGCTTTGTCAATGGTGGTGGCGGTAAGCAGTGTGCCACCGGTGATATCGGCCGTCATGGTCTGGCCGGTGAACACCACATTTCCTGTGACATTTTTCACTTCGGGAAACCCGGGAAGATACTCCACCATAAGATTTTCCGCTTCAATTTCCGCACGCAGAAATTTATCAGGAAACACAGGCTGACCGAAATCCTCCGGCGTCAGATTGACGCTGATAGTGGCATGACGGGCAGTACCTGCGGAGATGGAAGTCGTTACCCATTCGCGCGCCTTTGGCGCCAGTTTTAACGGCCAGTAGCGGTAGAGCTTGTTCATGTCGAGATTTTCGGATTCCCCCCTAAGACTCAGCGACCAGCCTGCCTCCTGCTGAAGCGCTTTCAGATTGCCACTGATGGTCGTGTCGGCGAGCAGGAGATTAATGGTTTCGATGTTCCATGCCTTTACACCATCCTCGCTGCTGCCAATCAGTTGGGATTTTTCGATTATCAGCGGCTCTGGAAATATTTCTGGAGCCTCAATTTCGGTCTTGCCTGTTTCAAGCTCCATACTGGTGGAATTTAAAACAAACCCGTCCCTGAAGGTAAGTTTAACACTGCCCGAAACATCGCCTTTGACATGCGTCACCTGACCGCAATCAGTGACCAGACAGAACAACTCCATCGGCACTTGCGTGAGGCGTAAATCTACTTGCGACTTGCCGGATGTACGCTGCCACTCAGCATTGGCGTCAATCATACGAATCGCTTTTGTTTTACCCGAACCTTCAATTGCAAATGGCAGCACCGCGGATGCGCGGATGCCGTCATCATCGCGTCCTAACCGTAAAGAAAATGGTGTGCTGATGAGGGTGCGGCTGGTGGCTAAATCGGTAATTTTTAGCTTGGCATTCTCGATGGAAAATCGGCGAAACGATGTGGCGATGCCAGATTTTTTCTGACTTTGGTCACTCCCCCCCCAGGCCCCAAGTAATTCTGTAACCGCCAGCACGGGGCGATTTTCCTCGAGCCCAAGCCGCAATTCCCCGGATGCTTCACGTACCATATAAAGCGATGGCGCCACGATCGTGATTTGACTCAGCGCAATTTGCCCCATCGCGAGCGGCAACACCTGTAATGTGACGTCAACCTTGGGTAAATGCGCCATAATCTGGCCGTCAAGCCCACGCATGTCCACCGACTCAAGGCTGAGTGTGCCCACCCGCGCAAGGGTCTGCCAATCCATTGCCACCGCGCCAACCGTAACACGATAGGGCGCGCTGCCTGAGACCATTGCCCGTTCAATCATGGGTTTGATCCAATCGAGCTTTTTGGGGCCGGACGCAAAAAACAACAATAGTGCCACCGCCAGAAGTACTAGCGCGACGAAGAAAACCTTGAAACCATGCGTAATCAACTTGACCATTGGTGCGAGAGTCACTTGAAGTGCGTATATTATGCTTTTGCGCCACCCTGATACCAGTATCCGCCTCCCCGACGCAAGCCGCGAAAGCGATGCGCTGCGCTGCCTGGAATCACTGCCAGCTGAAATGGCTGAAAAAATATCCACCCCCACTACGCGCGCTTTATTGCTGGCAAGTGCAGGAAACGCCCCCTATTTGGCTCGGCTTATCCTTAAATTTCCGCAGGTTTTTTTACACACATTGACGCAAGGATATGATGCAGAAACCCATTCTCTGCTCGCTGCATTACGGGAAATTTCACCCGAACTATCGACGAGTGATTTAATGCGTGAGTTGCGCCATAAAAAAGCGCAAGTGGCGCTGGCCGTGGCGCTTGGTGACGTTGCTGGAAAATTGCCACTCATGACCGTAACACAGGCTTTGTCTGAACTGGCAGAAATAAGCGTGCAACTTACGCTCGACCATCTTTTGCGCCAGGCGCTGCAACGTGGCGAATTCACGCCGAAAGATACTGCACAGCCAACGAAAGACACCGGTATCATCATCCTCGGCATGGGGAAGCTCGGGGCGTATGAGCTGAATTATTCCAGCGATATTGACCTCATTATTCTCTATGAAGAAGAAGCCCTGCCCTATCATGGCCCGCGCAATAAACAACATTTCATGACAAAAATCGCGCAAGACCTCACGACCATCCTGCAGGAGCGCACGGCGGATGGCTATGTCTTCCGGACAGATTTGCGCTTGCGTCCTGATCCCATGTCCACCCCTCCGGCAGTGACAGTGGGATCGGCGCTCACCTATTACGAAACCGTTGGGCAGAACTGGGAACGCGCGGCGATGATTAAAGCGCGGCAGATTGCGGGTGACATGGCGGCGGGCAGGAGATTTTTAAGTGAACTCGTACCCTATAT
>JAJTIB010000060.1 GCA_021300075.1 Rickettsiales bacterium | reverse complement strand
ATAAATCCCCTTGTACAAAGACTATCCCTGTTTTAGAGCCATAGGTCAAATGACAGCGGTGCAGAGCAACATTCACGAAACCGACGTCGCCATCATTGGCGCGGGACCAGTGGGTTTATTCGCCGTATTCCAGTTGGGAATGCTGGGCATCCGCGCCCATGTCATTGATGCGCTACCCGAATCTGGCGGCCAGTGTGCCGCACTCTACCCCGAAAAACCAATCTACGACATCCCAGGTTTCGTTAGCATCAATGGCGAGGATTTGATTAAAAATTTATGCGCCCAGGCCGCGCCCTTCGCGCCCCAGTACCATCTCGGGCAGCAGGTGGTTTCGTTGACCGCTCACCGTTCACCGTCTACCGAACATACGGTCAACGGTGAACCGTCAACGGTCAACCTCTGGCAACTCATGACCGATAAAGGAACCACCATCCGCGCCCGCGCCGTCATCATCGCCGCCGGTTGCGGGGCGTTCGGGCCTAACCGTCCGCCGCTTGCTGGCATAACATCCTATGAAGGCACGAGCGTGCATTACCTTGTTACCCAGCGCGAGCAGTTCCGCGATAAAACCCTCGTCATTGCGGGAGGGGGCGATTCAGCGGTGGACTGGGCAAATTCTCTGGGCGAGCTGGCAAAGAAAATCTACGTTGTCCACCGGCGGGATAAGTTCCGCGCCATGCCCGAATCCGTCGCCCGCATGAAGGCACTTGAAGCACAGGGCAAAATTGAGATGGTGATTCCTTATCAGCTTGATGCACTGCAAGGCGACGGCAAGCAATTGCGCGCTGTCGAGGTAGCAACGCTGGAAGGTGAAAAACGCACCCTCGCGGCAGATCACCTGCTGGCATTTTTTGGCTTGTCGATGGATCTGGGGCCAATTGCGAACTGGGGGCTGAACCTGCATCTGAACCATATCCGAGTTAACCCGACAACAGCCGAGACCAACACGCCCGGCATCTTCGCGATTGGCGATATCGCAACCTATGAGCATAAACTCAAACTGATTCTCTGCGGCTTTTCGGAAGCGGCACTTGCCGCGCACGCAATATACAGAATCATCCACCCCGACAAGGCGCTGCATTTTGAGTATTCGACCAGTAAGGGTGTTCCGGGGGCCGCCGCATGACCGCCACCATCATCGACGGTAAGGCGCGTGCGGCAAAATTGCGGCAAGAAGTGGCGGCAGGGGTAGCGGTACTGAGAACCGCGCGCGGCATCACGCCGGGGATCGCAGTGATTCTGGTAGGCGACGACCCGGCGAGTCAGGTCTATGTCCGTAACAAAAACAATGCCTGTAAGGAAGCTGGCATTAATTCCTTTGAGATAGTGAAGCCCGCTACAATTACACAGGCGGAACTGCTCAGTGAAATCAAGCGACTGAATGTAGATGCGCGGGTACACGGCATTCTAGTGCAGCTTCCTCTGCCTGCCCAAATTGATCCCGAGGCGGTGATTAACGCCATCGACCCGGCCAAAGATGTGGATGGATTCCATGTGGTGAATGCAGGCAAACTGGCAATCGGCAAGCCCGGGTTCGTCCCCTGCACACCCGCTGGATGTCTGCTGCTGTTAAAAGAACAATTAGGGAATCTTTCGGGCAAACATGCGGTGATCGTTGGCCGCTCGAATATTGTCGGCAAGCCCATGGCACAGTTGCTGCTGATGGAATCCTGCACCGTTACCATCTGCCATTCAAAAACCGAATTTCTGGTGCAGGAAACACGCCGCGGCGATATCCTCGTTGCCGCGATCGGCAAGCCGAATTTCATCAAGGGTCATATGATTAAGCCCGGCGCCACCGTCATTGATGTGGGGATAAATCGGGTTGATGGAAAGCTGGTCGGCGATGTGGAGTTTGAATCCGCGAAAGAAATTGCCGCCGCCATCACCCCGGTGCCCGGCGGTGTCGGGCCGATGACTATTGCCTGCCTGCTGCAAAATACGCTTGCGGCGGCCAGCTAGTGGAACTCACCCTTCTCACCGTTACCGCTTTATTGCTGACTGGCCTCTGGGCGGGGGCAGTGAATTCAGTGGCAGGAGGGGGCACGTTTTTCAGCTTCCCCATTCTGCTGCTCTTCGGCATGCCGCCCCTGCTTGCCAACACCACCAATAAATTTGCGCTCTGGTTTGCTTCCATGGCCGGAGTCACGGGCTTCTGGGCGGAAGTGAAATCACTAAGAGGCCAGCTTGGGTTTTATTTCACCGCCGGGCTGATTGGCAGTTTTTTCGGGTCGGTGCTGCTGCTACTCACGCCACCGGAGCGTTTTGAAGCGATGATTCCCTGGCTACTGCTCGTTGCCACGTTGATTTTCGCCTTTGGCAAGCGGGTGATTGCGTTTCTGCGGCGCGGCGCGTCAGCCGAGCATATCGGCAAACCATCTGCCGCCCTTGGTCAGGCTGCCATTGGCATCTATGGCGGGTTTTTCGCTGCCGGTATGGGGATGCTGATGATGGCGCTTTATGAGCTTTCAGGCATTAAATCCGTACACCAGATGAATGGGCTGAAAACCTTTGTCGGGCTAGGGATTAACGGCATCTCGGCACTCACCTTCATGGTGGTGGGGGCGGTGGATTGGTCGGTGGCGCTGGTGCTGCTCATCGGCGCACTCATTGGCGGTTATGGCGGGGCGGTGCTTTCCAAAAAAGCACCCGAACCGTTGTTACGCAAAATCATTATCGCCTATGGCGCGCTGATGACCGCTTATTTTTTCGGGAAGTATTAGATTGCACTCAAACGACGCGCGGCTTTTCGCCCTCAACGGGCGGGCAAGCATGCGTTTATCGTAAGCGTGACTCGCGTTTCTGCGCTCGTAGGACGAAATTGCTCTAAGCACTCGCCTTCAGCCACGCGGAACTGACTATTGAACAGGCTTCGGTCTCGATGCCCACTTCCCAGCAGGGTGTGCCAGAGAACCGCTTGGCGATAAAATCCACAAAGAGCCGCACCTTGGCCGACATATGGCGGTTATGCGGAAAAAGCGCATAGATATTGCGCTCGGGCTCAGGCGCGAACTCGGCCAGTACCTGCACCAGTTTGCCGGCCTTGATGTCGCCACCGAGCATGAAGCTCGGTGCAGCAACAATCCCGATTCCGGCGCGGGCAGCCTCACGGAACATTTCCCCGGCATTGGTTCGCATCACCACATGAATCGGCGCCACACCCATTTTGCCCACGGGGTCTTTATAACGCCATTCTTTCGGCCGGTCGGCATAGCTATATTCAATGAACCGGTGGTTGATGAGCTGGTCGGGGTGGGTGGGGGTACCGTGGCGCTCGAGATAGGCCGGGGCAGCCGCCAGCACCATCTGACAGCGGGCGAGCTTGCGCGCAATCAGGCTCGAATCCGTAAGCGACGCGATGCGGATCGCCACGTCAATCCCCTCCTCCAGAATATTGGCGAAACGGTTGGTGAATTCCGCCTCAAGCGTAATATCGGGATAGGTGGCGGCGAACTCCGCCAGCGCCGAGGCCAGATGGTAATGGCCAAACGATTCGGGTGCGGTGATTTTCAGCACCCCGCTCGGATTCTGGTTGAGGCGCTGCACGCTGCGCTCGGCCTCACCCACGGCTTCCACCACCTGCCGCGCCTGCTGATAAAAATGCTCGCCCTCATCCGTCAGCCGCACGCTGCGCGTTGTGCGGTTAAGCAGGCGCACGGTCAGCGCATCTTCCAGCGCCTGAATCTGCTTGCTGACGGCGGATTTGGTCATCCCCATCGCCTTGGCGGCTTTGGAAAAACTCTGCATTTCCACCACCTTGACGAAGGTGGGAATATAAATCAGAACTGCCTGCTGCATACATCACCTATTGTTTGCTTGGGGGAAACTAAGTAATCGTAAACCTGCGGATTTTCAACCGGGTATTTTCGGGGTATGGGTGATAGAATCCTAAAGAGGGCAAAATGAAGATTCTGGTCAATCTCTTCCATCCCCATCTGGAAAAATCCAACGTCAACCGCCGCTGGCTTCAGGCGCTGGAAAAAGACGGTGGGCTTACCATTAATACTCTCTATGCCCGCTATCCCGACTGGAAGATTGACGTGGCGCGCGAGCAGGAGCTGCTGCTTTCGCATGACCGCATCGTATTTCAGCACCCTTTTTACTGGTATTCCACGCCGCCGCTGATGAAAAAATGGCTGGATGATGTGCTTACCTATGCCTGGGCATACGGGCCGGGTGGTACGAAACTGCATGGCAAGGAGTGGGTATCGGCCATTTCGGCCGGCGGTCCGGCGGAGGCCTACCAAGCGGGCGGATATAATAATTATTCCATGAGTGAACTGCTAAAGCCGCTGCAGCAAACCGCCAATCTACTCGGCATGAAATTCCTGCCTTATTTTGTGCTGCATGGGGCAGTGCAGGCTTCAGCGGAGGAGATTGATCTTTCCGCTGCCGATTACGTCGCCCATATCACCAACCCCGATCTTGACCCGCAACGAAAACTGAAGCGCCTGCTCGGGGAAATGGAAAAAGCCGGAACGAAACTTTAATCACCGTTATCATTTACAACTCAGGGAGTATCTCATGTCAAATGTCGCGATTGTCTATCATTCGGGCTATGGCCATACGGAAGTTATCGCCAAGGCGGTGGCCGAAGGCGTCACCCGCGCGGGCGGCACACCGCAGTTGCTGAAAGTCGAAAAAGCGGATCAGGATTTTTCACCCTTTCTTGATGCGATTACCAAAGCCGACGCGGTGATTTTCGGCGCCCCCACCTATATGGGCGGGGTTTCTGCACCCTTCAAAGCGTTCGTTGATGCGACCAGCAAAGTCTGGATGACTCAGGGCTGGCGCGACAAGCTCGCCGCTGGCTTCACCAATTCCGGCGCCATGAGCGGGGATAAATCCATCTCCCTCACCCAGCTTGTGACGCTGGCCATGCAGCATAGCATGATCTGGGTTGGCCCCGCGCAGATGCCTGATTATTCAAAACCCATGGGCGACCCGAGCGCGGCCAACCGCCTGGGGTCTTTCACCGGGGTCATGACCCAATCCGATCAGGTGGCGCCAGAGATTTCCCCGCCTGAAGGTGACAGAGAATTCGCCCGCATCCTCGGCGAGCGGGTGGCGAAGCTGGCCAGGAAACTGAAATAAGCGTGGGTTTAGCCATGAGCCTGAAGCCATAAGGTTTCAGGCTTACAAAGAGCTGGAGGGGAGGAAGTTACCACATCCGCAGAATACGCTGAAACCCTTTGGTTCTTGATTCTAAGCTAATGCTATAGTCAATTGCATAAATAATTACACATAATTATTTATGCGTCTCGCTCGCGGAGTTTACCCCCGCGCAGGCGGGGGCAGCGCAAAACCGCCGCTTACGGCGGACGGTTTTGATACTCACTTGTGCAATAAATTGCTCACGTGAGTATAAAACCTCGCGGCTCGAAGCTCATGGCTGAAGAGCCCAAATATCAAAAGGGCGCTGGAATAAACCAGCGCCCTTTCTTCTTGTCAGTCGTATAAGCGAAGTAACTAGAGCACTTCGACTTCTACGCGGCGATCACGCCACAGGCAGGCTTTGAGAGCCGCGCCTTTAACGTTCTGGCATTGCGACAATGAACTCGTCGCGCCCAGACCACGGATTTCTGAACCCGGAGCCACATTCACGCCGCGGCTGACGAGGTAGGAACCGACCGCGTTGGCACGGCGCTGCGACAGCTTCACGTTGTAGGTGGCATTACCGATTCTGTCAGCGAAGCCGACGATTTTCACGTTTACTTCACCGCTTGACGTCAGGCCAGCGGCCAGCGCGTCGATTTTCGTTTTGGCGGCCGGAGTCAGTACGGCGCTGTCAAAGGCGAAATAAACGGTACGCAGTTCGAGCGAAGCATCATCACCGCCAACGCAGCCTGACGCACCCTCCCATTTCGTGCGAACGCAGTTCTTTGAACTATCAATCACCGAGCTGCCGCTGGTGCTTTTTACGGGTTGAAAGCTGGTCGTAGCATACGCAGAAGCCGCGACCATGACCGCACCGACAACCGCGAAAATTGTCGAGGTTTTGAGCATTTTCATGATGGAATCCTTTTTAGTTGAGTGACTGAAGACACCATTCCACGACAAGCGCCGAAGGCCGATGTATCGTCGCGAATACTGCCCAAAGCCTTCACGCTAGGCAATCCCCCATCTAAAAATTGCCCCTTTGCAGTTGCGAAGATTTTGCTTCTGTTGTAATTTTGCATCAGCTGTGGCCGATGCTATTAATGCGCTGTTTTCTATTGTTATTTTTGCCTATTTTTCTTCGGGGGCCGTGGCAATACCGCCTCCACCATCGCGGAAGAAGCCCTCACTCATTTGATTTCTGCTGCTGGCGGTAGCGGGCGACGTTCTGATTATGCTCGCTCAATGTTCTGGCAAAATAATGACCACCATCACCGGTCGCAACGAAATAAAATTCACCGGTCACGGGCGGATTCAGCACCGCTTCAATTGCCGCCAAGCCAGGGCTGGCTATCGGCGTTGGCGGCAGCCCGTCGCGGGTATAAGTGTTCCACGCATGATCTTTTTTCAAATCCGCCGTGCTCAGCAACCGTGTCTTACCATTCGACTGCACGAGATCGAGGCCGTAGGCCACGGTCGGGTCGGACTGCAGTCGCATTCCTGCACGCAGACGGTTGATAAATACCGCTGCCACGCGGCCGCGCTCTTCCTTAACGCCAGTTTCACGTTCCACAATTGACGCCAGAATCAGCGCCTCTTCCTTGGTCGAAAACGGGAGATCGGGGACGCGTTCTGCCCAGGCTGCATCAAGTTTTTCCTGCATATGCTGCTGAAGGCGCTTCACCACCGCCGCTCGACTTTCGCCCCGCGCAAAGCGTTCGGTCTCAGGGAAAATCGTCCCTTCCGCAATACTTGCGGGCAGATCCCCCGTCAGGAGTTGTTCTGCCATGAGCAGTGCACGAATCTGCTTGAGGGTGAACCCCTCCGGAATCGTTACCTGATGCACCACAATCTCTCCACGTGCGATCATGCCCAGTACGCCGGAGGGCGACAGGCCGGAACGTACCAGATATTCACCAGCTTTGAAGGAACGCGGCTCGTATTCAGCCAGCATCGGCAGAAGAATCAACCAGGGGGGCGGAATAACCGCTTCTCGGTGAAGCTGGTTAAGAATCGCCTTCGCACCCGTCCCCGGGGCAATGATAATCGTGCGCTCACCTTCAATATAATTACGCGGTGCGTAATAGCAGTAAAAACTGAGTGATAAAAAAATGCCACCTACAAGCACCATCAGTGCCACAAGCGCGAAGACGACCTTCCTGGTCACAAACAAGCGAGCATTCATTCTGCAAACGTAAGTGCAAATCGCAAATGAGACAAGCAGTTCTTGAGGCGCTAGATTTTTTTGAAAACCACGCTCGCATTCGTGCCGCCAAAACCAAAGCTATTGGAAAGTGCAGCCGAGATCTTGCGCTCTTTAGCTTTGAGGGGTACGAGATCCATCCCTGCCACCGAGGGGGAGGGATTTTCAAGATTAAGTGTGGGCGGCAACATACCCGTGCGAACCGCCTGTATTGCGAAAATCGCTTCGACTGAACCGGCGCCCCCAAGCAGATGCCCGATGGCCGATTTAGTCGAGGACATGGAAACTTGCGTATTACCGAATAAACGGCGCACCGCGCCTGCTTCAATTTCGTCGCCCTTCGGAGTGGATGTTCCATGGGCATTAATATAGCCAATCATCTCGGGCGCAAGGCGCGCATCTTCGAGTGCCATTTTCATGCTGCGGAAGCCGCCATCCCCATCTTCGCTGGGGCTGGTGATATGGTAGGCATCGCCCGAAAGCCCATAGCCACCAAACTCCGCAAGCATTGTAGCGCCACGCGCCCGCGCGTGCTCGTATTCTTCCAGCACCACAATACCCGCGCCCTCGCCCATGACGAAACCATCACGCCCTTCGTCCCAGGGGCGGGAGGCTTTATCCGGCGTGTCATTGTAGCCGGTGGAAAGCGCGCGCGCAGCAGCAAAACCTGCCAGAGCAAAACGGCAAATGGTCGATTCAGCAGAGCCTGCCACCATCACATCCGCCGAGCCATATTGGATAAGCCGCGCCGCATCTCCAAGCGCATGAGCACCTGAGGAGCAGGCGGTGACAACTGCATGATTGGGGCCCTTAAGCCCATGTTTAATCGAGACCTGACCGGAGGCAAGATTGATGAGCGCCGAAGGAATAAAAAAGGGCGACAGACGGCGCGGGCCTTTTTCCTGCATCAACTTTGCCGCCTCTTCGATCGCCGGGAGGCCGCCGATGCCCGAACCGATCATCACGCCGCTGCGTAACTTCTGCGCGTCATTGAAAGCGCCGAGGCCCGCCTGAGAAATGGCCTCATCCGCCGCCGCAAGGGCAAAATGGATGAATTCATCCATTTTTTTCTGTTCTTTGGGCTCAATGTACGCGTCCACATCAAACGCACCCGAATCTTTGCCCCGGGGGACCTGTCCCGCAATACGCGCAGTAATATCAGATACATCAAAATGGGAAATAGCGCGCACGCCCGAATGACCGGCAATCAGACGGTTCCAGACATGATCAATGCCCACGCCCAGCGGCGAGACAATCCCCATTCCAGTGACGACGACGCGACGGGTCATGATACGGACTAAATGAAAAAAGGCTTAAGCAGCGTTTTTTTCGATATATTCAATGGCGTTTTTCACGGTCTGAATTTTTTCGGCCGCTTCATCGGGGATCTCAACCCCGAATTCTTCCTCAAACGCCATCACCAACTCGACCGTATCGAGCGAATCCGCGCCCAAATCGTCGATGAAATTAGCTTCCGGATTGACTTTGCTCTCTTCAACTCCAAGATGCTCTACCACAATCTTTTTCACGCGCTGTGCAATATCACTCATGTAGTCTCTCCTTGTTGTTGACTTTCGGCTCGGGCATTTGCCCGCGTTGACTTATCTCTTAAACCGCGAACCGCTTGAGGGAATAATTTCCTCCTTCGGCGCAATAGGGGGTGCAAGTAGCATAGGGTTTTAAGCTTGACCAGCAAAAAACTCCCGATGTGGATAAGCGGCTGAGGTGGATAGGTTTTAGCGCTTCCGTGCGTTTGGTAAGCACTTGCCCATTGCGCTGTTAAGACCTAAAACCTGTAACCTGTAACCTAAAATCTAAACCATCAGCAGCCCACCATTGATATGCAGGGTCTGGCCCGTGATGTAGCTGGCCGCATCGCTCGCCAGAAACACCACTCCGGCCGCGACATCATCTGGTGTGCCGAAACGCCCCGAGGGGATATTATCGGTAATACGCTTGGCCTGTTCTTCGCTCAGCTTATCGGTCATCGCCGTCTGAATAAACCCGGGCGCAACACAATTGACCGTAATCCCACGGCTTGAAACTTCGGCAGCCAGAGACTTACTCATTCCGATCATTCCGGCTTTGCTGGCGCAGTAATTCGCCTGACCAGGATTGCCGCGCACGGCGACCACCGAACTGATATTAACAATCCGCCCGCCGCGCTGCTTCATGAAAGGGCGCAGCACCGCACGGTTGAGGCGGAAAGTCGCCGTTAGATTGATATCGATCACCGCCTGCCAGTCCTCGTCCTTCATCCGCATGGCGAGGCCGTCTTTAGTCACGCCCGCGTTACATACCAGAATATCCAAACCCCCAAGGGCGGCCTCGGCTTGAGCTGGCAAGGCTTCCACCGCCGCCGCGTCCGTAAGATTACAGGGTAGAATTTTCGCCACCCCACCCAGCTCTTTATTCAGCGCTTCAAGTGCCTCAACCCGCGTGCCGGAAATCGCGACCTGCGCGCCGGCGGCGACGAAGGCCTTTGCAATCGCACCGCCAATCCCGCCCGAGGCGCCGGTGATGAGAGCTTTTTTGTGGGTGAGCTGCATGGGTATCTCCTTCTCTTGTGATTCACGCCGCCCGCGTCACGGCCGCAATATCTTCCACCGAACTGACATTCGCCAGCGACATCTCGGGGGAAATACGCTTAATCAATCCACTCAGCACGTTGCCGTGACCGATTTCGATCATGCGGGTGACGCCAAGGCGTTCGAGTGTCTTCACCGAATCCACCCAGCGCACCATGCCCGTCACTTGCTCCACCAGTAATTCACGGATTTTCGTAGGGTCACTCACCGGCTCGGCGGTGACATTGGCAATGACCGGAACCTTCGGTTGCAGCACGCGGGCGGCGGCCAGTGCTTCGCGCATTTTCTCGGCAGCGGGAAGCATCAAGGAACAATGAAACGGCGCCGAAACCGTCAGTGGCATTGCCCGCTTGGCGCCCTTTTCCTTAGCGACTTCAATGGCCAGTTCCATCCCCCGCGCTGAGCCGGAAAGGACGATCTGGTTGGTCGAGTTATGATTGGCAATTTCGATGATTTCGCCCGCCGCCCGCGCCCGCGCTTCAGCAACAATGGCTTCCACCCCCGCCAGCTCCGGCCCAATCACCGCCACCATCCCGCCCTGCCCTTCCGGCACCGCCTCCTGCATCGCCCGGCCGCGAATCCGTAGCAGCTTTGCACAATCACTAAGGCTCAATGCTCCCGCCGCCGTCAGGGCCGAATATTCGCCCAAACTATGTCCGGCCACATAGGCCGCACCGGAAGGCAGGCTCAGGCCGGTTTCTTTTTCCAGCACCTTATAAGCTGCAAGCGACACCGCCATAATCGCGGGTTGGGTATTCTCGGTACGGTTCAGATCCGCCTCCGGCCCATCCTGCATCAGGGCGTAGAGCTTCTGGCTAAGCGCCTCGTCGATTTCTGCAAATACTTCGCGCGCGGCGGCGAAATTCTCCGCGAGCGATTTGCCCATGCCCAAAGCTTGCGAGCCCTGGCCGGGAAATAAAAGTGCCGTGGTCATAACAACGCCCCATCCATGAATGAATGGGGCGTAACTAATTCAAAAGCCGTGGCTTGGGCAAGGGTTTTGTGGATCAGCGCACCAGCTTCTCAACCCGAATCCCCTCTTGCTGCCGTTCCGGTGGGCAGGCGCGCCACTGGGGCGCGGGGGCATTTAGTGCTTCGGTAAGAGTGAGATTGTTATCTAATATTCCACCTATCCTAGGGTTAACCTTCGCTAACTCCGCCACCACATCCGGGTGGTTTTTGGCATAGTCCTGAATCGCCTCGATCATTACTTGCTGCTTCACATTCTTGGATACGTTTGTTGAAGGCACCGTAAACACCCCACAACTAACCGATGCTGCGTTGGAGGGGTCATTTCCTGCCCGCCCATCAACCAAAGTATTATAAGGTGCTCTTCGTTTCATGCTCAAAGCATCATCTCCATAAAATCTCAAATCTTCCCTGTCTTTATCTGGACCAACGCCCACCAAAGAAAGACGAGAAGCCTGCATGGGGTTTTTTGATTCCGTATAAACCGCAAAGCCAGTGGGGCATGTGACTTTCGTCACTAACTGCCCCTTCTTGTCGTAGGACCGCTTGGTGCTGCAGCTGTTTGTTGTATCGCTCATGCTGTTCTCCTTGCCTCGGTTGATATTTCGAATCTAGCCCCTTTATGCGTCATTTTGATGACGGGTTTATGAAGTTTTCGTGATAAAAGCGAGTGGCGCGGCTCAGGGAGCCAGGTTCCGGGTTTCTGACGTCTGGTTCCCTCCTCCTACCCCCTCCCGCAAGCGGGAGGGGTAAAAGCGGTATCGGCATTGCCTCCCCATTCCCCACCGCCCCTCTTCCCTGTTTCCCTTTCTGGAACCCGGAACCTGAAACCTTCCCGCACAATTCCCTTGCCAACGCCGCCCTATCCGCCTATAAGCCGCCCTCCCAACGCTGTTGGGAACATTGATTGTCAGGTTGCCGGGTACGAACGCATGGTGCGTTCGCGTCAAACGCAGCCGTTAATGGAGAAGCACAATGGCATTTTACGAATGCACACTGATTACGCGCCCGGATTTATCCAAAGGTGACGTCCAGAAACTGGTGGATGGGTTCGCCAAAATCATTACCGACCATAAAGGCAAAATCCTCAAGAACGAATATTGGGGACTGCGTCAACTGGCCTATCTAATCAATAAAGCCAGCAAGGGGCATTATGCCATGCTGGGCATCGAAGCCTCGCCCGAGGCACTCAAGGAACTTGAGCGCAATCTTGGCATTCATGAAGATATCGTCCGCTCGCTCACCGTGCGCTTTGAAACGATGGACGCAAGCCCCAGCGTGATGATGCAACAGAAATCCGGCGAAAGCTACGAAGCCGCATAGCCGCATAAAGGAGAGAACCATGCGACCAACCGAACGCAACGAAAAATTTGACCGCGCCCCGGAAGGCGATGCGGGTGAAGCTGGTGGGCGGAAAGTTTTTTTCCGCCGCCGCAAATCCTGCCCGCTTTCAGGCAAAAACGCGCCCGTAATTGACTATAAGGACGTGAAGCTCCTGCAGCGTTTCGTCTCTGAGCGTGGCAAAATCCTGCCCTCGCGCATCACGGCTGTCTCTGCCAAGAAGCAGCGGGCAATGAGCCGGGCCATCAAGCGGGCGCGCAATCTGGCGCTTCTGCCTTACGTTTCGCAATCCTAGGAGGCCGTCATGCAAGTTATT
>JAJTIB010000137.1 GCA_021300075.1 Rickettsiales bacterium | reverse complement strand
GAAGCGCTTCAGCTCCTCGAGCGTCATATCCTCATAACCCAGCAGGTAATGCAGCGCATATTGCAGCATGGAGCCATGGCCGGCGGAGAGCACAAACCGGTCACGATCCGGCCAGGTTGGACGGGCGGGGTCGAGTTTCAGAAATTCAGTAAAGAGCACGGTTGCCACGTCCGCCATGCCCATCGGCATGCCGGGATGGCCTGATTTCGCGCGCTCCACCGCATCCATGCTGAGGGCGCGGATGGCACCGGCGAGTGCCGCGTGGCCGACCGCAGGAGCAGGTTCAGGGTTGGGTTTGGGGCTGAGTTTTGTCATCTTAGCTCGCATCTCAACGTCGGTGGCTGAGGCACATCTACACGCGCCGCCTGCGCGACGCAAGGCCAAGCTGCAGCAGACTTATCCACTGTGTGTGAATTGCGATTGCAATTGGTTTCATACGCCGTTAATTATTGAATTAACAAAACACTACCAACAAAAATAAATCTAACCTCTGAAGCTCTGGCACTTATGACAACCCCCGTCAATCCCGCGCTCATAACAGCGTTCAAGAGATTGCAACAAGCCATTGAAACGCTTGAGGCAAAATCGGCACAGGTGGCGATTCGCCACCATGCCACCGTGACTGCCGAGTCGGCGCGGGTTAGTGCCCACGCGACGGAGTCGGAAAAACGAATAGCCGCGCTTGAATCCGAGCTTCAGGGCCTGCGTGAAGAAGCCGCCTTCCAGCAACGCGAACAGGCGGCGCTCGCCGCTAAACTTCATGCGTTGCAGCAGGATTATCTCGAATTGCAACAAGCGGCGGGTTCGGTCGTGAACCGGCTCGATGGTTCGATTCGCCAACTCGACATGATGCTGGAGCACTGACATGCCATCCATCAAAACCACCATTGCTGGAAAAGACTACACCCTCGCCTGCGAAGACGGGCAGGAAACCCATCTTGATTCCCTCGTTCGCACGGTGGATAACCGGGCGACCCAACTCACCCGCCAACTCGGGAAAGTGCCGGAAAACATGCTGCTGCTTTATACTGCACTCATGGTGGCCGATGAGCTGCACGACGCCAAACGCGAAATGCGTAAACTCGTGAACGCGATGGAACAAGCTGGCGACCGCGCCAAAATCCACCGCATCGAAGACCAGATTGCCGAGGAAATCAGTAGCATCGCCGACCGCGCCGAGGCGCTCGCCGCGCGCATTGACGCGTAAATTCGGAGCTTGGAAGTCGGGTTTTGAATTTCAGCTTCCGGATTTTGTAAAAACCACCCCCCGCAGACTTCTACCCACTTGCAACTTCAGGCTAATCGGCCTATATTGGTGATGAATGATACTGCCGGATCGCGTGCAGGTGCTATTGCTCCGAGACCGACTATCACCTCAACGGGAGCTGTCCCTGTTTTTGGCCCGAGGCCTTAGGCATACGGCGCCCACCTGACCAGACGGGTCACGGGAGGATAACGCGACCCACGGTTTCGGCGGTTCATTCATTGCGATTCTCGCTTTATCCCCGCGTGAGCGGCGATTATACTCCCGCCATGAACGATAAACCCTCCCTGCGCCAGCAGATGCTCGCCCGCCGTCTGGCGCTTCCGGCAGTGGAAGCCGCGCGTCTGGCGCAAGCAACGCTCAGGCATTTTAACGACCATCCTATCCTGTCCGAAGCCGATAATATCGCCGGTTACGCCGCCATGCGTCAGGAGATGGATGTCTTGCCCATACTCGCGAGCCTCGCCTTGCTGGGCCGCCCTACGGCACTGCCGCGTATCACTGGCCGCAATGCGCCCCTCACTTTTCATCGCTGGAGGGCGGGGGAAGCGCTGGTGAATCATCCCCTGGGGATGAAAGAGCCCGCGCCGGATGCACCACCACTCTCCCCTGCCCTCGTCCTCGTGCCGCTATTGGGATTTGACCGCTCAGGCCATCGTCTGGGCTATGGCGGCGGCTATTATGACCGTACCATTGGCGCGTTACGCCTTATGCCAAATCCACCGCTGATCATCGGCGTAGGGTATGATTTTCAGGAAGTCGCGAAACTTCCCGCCGAGACGCATGACGTAAAACTGGATGGTGTATTGACCGAGCTTGGCGTAAGCATGTTCGAAAAAGATTAACCCTCAACCGTGAACCGATGGCGATAAACGCTGAACAGATGAACATATGAAAATTCTTTATTGTGGTGATGTGGTGGGAAGAAGTGGCCGCGAAGTCGTGCTTGAGCAA
The DNA here is from genome assembly GCA_021300075.1 of Rickettsiales bacterium. GTDB lineage: Bacteria > Pseudomonadota > Alphaproteobacteria > Rickettsiales > UBA3002 > JAFLDD01. Next base: position 1,374 of record JAJTIB010000137.1, on the reverse strand, counting down.
GTACCGCTGCTGCGTCAGGCGCAGGCACTTGATGCGGTTATCGTCAACATCGATAATGCAGCGGGCGGCTTCGGCGCAACGGCAGAAGAAATTCATGCGTTTGCCAAAGCCGGAGTAGATGTAATGACCGGCGGGGATCACATATTTGACCAGAAAGAAGCGCCACAGCTACTCGCCGCCGAGCCACGCCTGCTGCGCCCACATAATTTTCCTGTCAGTGTTCCCGGCACGGGCTGCAAGCTGTTCACGCTCGCGAATGGAAAAAAATTACTGGTGCTGCATCTGCTTGGACAGGTTTTTCACCGAGAATATTTGAATAGTCCCTTTGAATGTGCGGATGCGGCGCTAGCCCCCTACCGGCTTGGCAGCAATGTTGATGCGATTCTGGTCGATATGCATGCCGAAGCGACGAGCGAAAAAATGGCAATGGGGGTGCACCTGGATGGGCGGGTGAGTATCGTCATCGGAAGCCATACCCATGTCCCGACGGCTGATGCACATATTCTTCGTGGCGGAACAGCGTATCAGACAGATGCCGGCATGTGCGGTGACTACGACAATACGGTGATTGGGTTCAAACCCGAGGGGCCGATGCAGCAATTTCTGAATAAATACCGCAAAGTGCGAATGGAACCAGGGCGCGGCAAAGGGCGCTTATGCGGTGCCATCATCGAGATTAAACCCAGCGGCCTTGCAAAGAGCATCACCCCGATTCAATTGTCGTGAGAGCATCGGGAAAGACTACCCCTCCTTCGGAAGAGGTTCTCTTAGGGCTACTCCGCCGCTTCGGTCGCGCGGGTCGCAGATTTTTCAGCGCCAGCTCTCGATTTGATGAGTTTTTTCTTCGCCGCATCCCAGGTAAAGTTATTGACGATGACACGCGTACCGGTCGTGACAATATCGCCGTTGGGTAATTGCAATACGTCAAACCCTTCTTTGAGCGCCTCGTTAATCACCGCCGAGGAATGGCGCAGATATTCGGGGCTAGCCATCAGCTCGGCCAGATGATTATCGCCATCCTCTACGCGCAGAGGCATATCTTTCGACAGGGCAAGCCGCGTCATGTAATTTGATTTAGAAGCCATAGCCATCCCGGGTAATCATTAATAGTTATTAATACTTCTTTACTCAACCTGCAAGCAGCGACTCGACTTTAAGGATAAACGGACTGAATTCATCTCCACGCTGTATCCATCCCGCCACACGCAATGATTCATACCAGCACTTCTCTTGCTGACAAGCCGTCACGCAAAATCTTCACATAATCGTCACAAACAAAAGAAGAGCATCCAACATGGTAATTAAAGGCCAGCAGGCCGAGTCAGCCTTACCTAATACGCACGCCTGCACCCCCGCCCGGGGGGAAAGGCCGCG
>JAJTIB010000101.1 GCA_021300075.1 Rickettsiales bacterium | reverse complement strand
GTTATCGAGTAGAGTTATACCTCTCCTGAGTAGCTCCCCAGCGATAAAAGACCCCTCTTCATCCCTTCCCACAACACCAATGATAAATGCTTTAATGTTATCTCCGCGGAAGTGATAACCGCCCATCGGCAAATTACTGCGAAACCATACGGCCAGGAATAGTGACATGAAGACTTGAACAACTGACCGCATCATTTCGCGTGAGGCGCTCTACCGACCGATCCGTCGCAGCACGCAAAAAGAAATCTTGGCTCAACTTTCTAACTTGCCTGATTCGCTTTAGCAAGCAGGCTATGCCGGCGACCATAAAACACATAAATGATGACGCCGATGAGGAAGAACAGTTTCAGCTGCACGAACGTACTCCAGGGCATCTGTGCAATCAGATATCCGCAGAACAAAATCCCGAGGATGGGGACGAAGGGCTTGAAAGGCGTGCTGTAGGGGCGCACCAGATTTGGCTCCTTATAGTGCAGATAGAGGACACTCATACAGACAATCGCAAAGGCACAAAGCGTGCCCAGGGATACCAGATCCCCCAATTGGCTGATAGGCATCGTCCCCGCCGCTAGCGACACCGCCGCGCCCACCAGCAGCGTATTGAGATAGGGGGTATGAAATTTTGGGTGTACCTTAGCGATGAATCCCGGCAACAGCCCATCTTTCGCCATAGTGTAAAAAATCCGCGTCTGGCCGTAAAGCAAAACCAACATCACCGAACTGAGGCCCATAATCGCACCGATTTTGATGATGAAGGCAAACCAGCCCAGGCCGATCTGATCCACCGCGACCGCAATTGGATCGGGTACATTGAGCTCGGTATAATGCACCACACCAGTCAGAACAAAGGCCATTGCCATGTAGATAATGGTACACACAAGAAGTGAGCCAATAATCCCAAACGGCATGTCTTTCTGGGGATTTTTTGCCTCCGCCGCCGCCGTTGATACCGCCTCAAACCCAACATAGGCAAAGAAAATCACTGACGCCGCGCGCAGCACCCCATCCATCCCAAACTTACCCGGACCTTCATTCTCGGGAATAAACGGGGTGAGATTATCAAAATTCACATAGAACACGCCAATCGCGATAAACGCCAGAATCACCGAGACCTTGATAAATACAATCACATTATTAACCGAGGCCGATTCTTTAACCCCAAGCACCAACAGCAGCGTCACTGCCATCACCCCGAGGAAAGCGGGAAGATTGAAAATAGACTCAATCTGCGAGCCATCAGCCAGCGTCACCATCGTGCCGGTAGCAGCGGAAAATGCAGGCGGAATAATGATGCCGATATCTTTGAGAAAACTCCCCACATACCCCGACCAGCCGACCGCAACCGTCGAGGCGGCAAGACCATATTCAAGCACCAGAAGCCAACCCATCACCCAGGCGAAAACCTCACCCAGCGTGGCATAGGCATAGGTATAGGCACTGCCGGAAACAGGAAGCACCGAAGCCAGTTCAGCGTAGCATAGCCCGGCAAAAGCACAGGCCAGTCCCGCAAAAATAAAGGAAAGAATAATCGCCGGGCCCGCATATTGCGCCGCCGCCGTCCCCGTCATGACGAAAATCCCCGCACCGATAATGCAGCCAACGCCGAGCGAGAGCAGGTTCCATTTACCAAGCGATCGCCTCAAGGAATGGGTGTTCGCTTCATGTTGAATCTGAGCAATGGATTTACGCGCAAGCATTTGTTTCAACATGCTGTCACTCCCTGTAAATGGAATAGTATGCAGAAGGCTTAACAGCCGCAAATGATTGACACAAGCAAGAAAAGCATCGCTTACGCCTGCCGCAGGGAAGTCACAAGTGCACCCACCTTCTGGCTCAGTAATTCCAACTGCTCACGCACCAACCGTGTCGCCCCCAGCATCTCCTGCGAGGCGACGCCCGACTGTTGGCTTGTGCCCGACACACCTTGCGTAGTCTCCGCCAATTGCTGTGTGTAACTGGCCGCTTCGTGGATATTTCCAGCGATGCCGCGCGTAGCCGCGTCCTGTTCCTCAACGGCGGAAGCGATCACGGTCGCAATCTCATTTACCTGCTCCACTGACTCGGTAATATCCTTAATCGAGGTCACGGTTAATCCTACCTCAGCTTGAATGCCAGAAACAATATGCGAAATCTGTTCCGTCGCTTTTGCGGTCTGGCTGGCGAGCATTTTCACTTCCGAGGCGACGACCGCAAAGCCCCTGCCCGCCTCACCCGCGCGGGCAGCTTCAATCGTCGCGTTCAAGGCGAGAAGATTAATCTGCGAGGCAATGCTACGCACCAGATCCACCACCTCGCCGATTTTTGCGGCACCTTCGGAGAGCGCATGAATCGCCTTATCGGCATGTTGAGCCTTCTCCACCGCCACCTGCGTCACCTGTGAAGAGCGCGAGACCTGACGGCTGATTTCCTCAATCGACAGCGATAACTCCTGCGCCGCCTGTGATACATTCACTGTCACGTCAGAAGTCTTATTGGCAATCTCAAATAATTCCATCACCCCTTGCACCACTCGCTCGGATGCGTTGGCTACCTGATGGCTGGCATCATCAAGTTTGCCGGTGGACACATCAAGCTGGTTGGTAATCGACTTCACCGAGTCGTCCATCGTCGTCGCCAGATCGTGCAATACTTTTATACGTTCGGCTTCCGCTGTCCGGCGCAGTTCTTGCTGCTCGTGCTCCAAACGCCGTAGGGCTAAAGCGTTATCCTGAAATACTTTGACCTTGCGCGCCATGCTGCCGATCTGGTCGCCGTATAACACATACGGCACTTCAATCTCAAGATTGCCCTTGGCCAGGGCGCGCATTCGCTCGGAAAGAATGGAGATACGCCGGGTCGTGACCTGGTGAATATACCAGCCCACAATTCCATTCACCACCAGCGCAATAAAAAACTGGATATACAGATCATGTTTGAAAATTTGCGCGGCATCTATGCCAAAATCTGCCTTCACATGCAGGTAGGAACGCACCCCAAAAGCCAATCCAACCGCAGATAAAAAAAACAATGAAAATTGGAGCCTGGTGGTAAGGCTCAGAAAAATCCGCATGAGACCTTTGCTTTGTGGTTGGTGCATGGTGTGGCTCAACAATATCTTTCCTTTGAATGTATCCCGAGGGTGGAAGCGGCTCAATTGAATTGTTACTTCTGCGTTTTATGAAGTTTTGCCAGGGCAATGTGTTGTAACTCAACTTCACTGGCTGCCGCATCACCGACAATACTGACCTCACGGCCCGTGGCCATGTCAATCGCGCTGACTTTCACATAACGACCCATCGTGATAAATTCAAACACTACGTTTGCAGAAGATGTTTTCATGGCTGGCTATTCCTGCGCGTCTTCGAAAGCGTCTTCGTCGGCCAGGCGTTCGACCATCAATTCTGTCAATTGATGGCCTTTTTTCTCGGCTACGGTAAAGCGCGTCCCCTCGAATTCGAACACCGCGCCTTTCTCAGGAATTACGCGGGCGTGATGCAGCACCAGTCCGGCCAGCGTCGCGGCATGATCCTCGGGCAAATGCCAGTCGAGATGCCGGTTTAAATCGCGCACCGGCACGCGGCCGGCAACGCGGTAGGCATATTCGCCGTAAGGGATAATCTCTGCTACCCCGCGCGGATCATGCTCGTCATCAATCGCACCCACGATTTCTTCAAGAATATCCTCAAGCGTTACGATCCCTTTCCAGGCGCCGTATTCATCGACCACGCAAACAAAATGCTTACGCTTGCTGCGAAAGGCACTCAGCTGGTCGGCGAGCGTTGTTGTCTCGGGCACAAACCAGGGCTTGCGGGTAATCTGGCGAATCATTTCGCGGGTGATGCCGATACGCCGTTCGCGAATTAACCGCAGCAGATCCTTCATATGTAGAATACCGACGATATTTTCCGGCTCATTCTTCCATAGCGGAATGCGGCTATGGGTACTGGCGATGGCCTCGGCAATGATCGTGTCCGGCTCCGCGCCGAGATCAATCATCTCCACCTCCGAGCGGTGAATCATGATCTGATCTAGCGTGCGCTTGTTCAAATCGAGAATGCTGCCCAGCATATCGCGGTCACTTTTCTCAACCTCACCCTCACTGTGATGCAATTCAATTGCCCCACGAATCGCATCTTCTGCCGATCCTATCGACTTGACCTGCGTCACATCCATGCCAAAAAACCGCAGAATACCGCGCACCACCAACTGCACCATGCGGGTGATTGGCCAGAATATTTTCACCACGAAATTCAGAAGCGGCGCAACAACAAGCGACAAGCGTTCGGCATGGTGGATCGCAACGGTTTTCGGTAGAACCTCACCAAAAATCAGGATCACCAACGTCAGAATCACCGTTGCATAAACCGGCCCCAGCTCTTCGCCGAACAGGCGCACACACACCAGTGTGCCGATTGAGGCGGCGGCAATATTAACCACCGTGTTGCCCAAAAGTATCGTGCCAATCAGTGCATCTTTCTTGTCACGCAGCCTGATCACGAGACCGGCGCGTTTCACGCCCTCCTGCAGCAGCGCAAACATGTGCGCGCGTGACACCGCGGTGAGCGCCGTTTCCGAACTGGAAAAAAACGCCGAGCAAATAATGCATATAAAAATCAGCAATACATCGAACGTGATATAGTCCATTGCCTACCCTACCATTTCCTTTACCACTTCCCGTGCCATTTCCGCCGCCACCTGCTTCAGGATTTTTGCGCGACCTGCAGCTTCAAGTACAATAAAAGTCAGCGCGCCGTTTTCGGTTTTCTTGTCGCTCGCGAAATGCGCGGCAATTTTTTCTGCATTCCATCGATGGCCTGTATCTTTCAGGCTTGCTTTCATGCCAGCCACCTCCAGATGCGCGACCAGCCGCGAACGGATGCCTGCGTCAAGCAGTCCCAATTTTTCCGATAAGCGGCAGCCCATCACCATCCCCAGTGCCACCGCCTCGCCATGCAGCAGCGAGCCGTCATATCCAGCCTCGGCTTCGAGCGCATGGCCAAATGTATGGCCGAAATTGAGGATAGCCCGAAGGTCAGATTCCTGCTCGTCCGCACCCACAATCTGCGCTTTCATGCGGCAGCAGGCAGCAATCGCGCGGGCACGGTAGGCGGCATCACCCTCAAGCAACGCTGCGCCGTGGCGCTCACACCAGCCGAAAAATTCAGCATCCATAATCAGTCCGTATTTGATGATTTCAGCATAGCCCGCGCGCAATTCACGCGGCGGTAATGTCGCCAACACATCAAGGTCAATCAGCACCAGTCGCGGCTGATAAAAGCTCCCTATCAGATTTTTCCCAGCGCTCGTATTGATGCCCGTCTTGCCGCCGACCGAACTATCGACCTGCGCCAACAGCGTGGTAGGAACTTGAATAAAATCCACCCCCCTGAGCAGCACGCTGGCTACAAACCCGACGAGATCCCCCGCCACCCCGCCACCAACCGCAATCAGCGTCGTTTTACGGTCTGGCCGGAGGCTAAGAATACGCTCGGACAGATCCGCAAATCCGGCAAAAGATTTCGTTGCCTCTCCCGCCGCAATAAAAAGTATTTCTGCACGAATCCCATGCGTGAGCAGATCCACCATCAGCGTCTTGGCGGCTTCCTCAACCGCCCTGTCGGCCACAACAATCACACGCGGTGCGCGTAATACCGGCGCGATATGGGTTGCCGCCCCAGTAAGCAGTCCCTGACCAATACGGATTTCATAACTGCGCGCCCCAAGGGCGACGGGTACAGTGGTAAAGGATGGAGTCACGATGCCACCTCCGCCGCATCCAGCGCCGCCAGGACCTGTTTCACCACCTTGTCATGCGCGCCCTCGCCCGAATCCACGACGATATCGGCCTCGGCATAGATGGGATAACGCTCATCCATTAATTTGGCGAGAATACTGCGTTTATCACCAGCCTCTAAAATCGGGCGGTGATTGCGCCGCTCCACCCGCCGCGTCAAAACATCCAGATCCGCCCGCAACCAGATGGACGTCGCGGTGCGCTTGATTGCTGCGCGCAGCAAGGGTTGCATCCAGGCGCCACCACCCGTGGCGAGAATGATGGGTTCGCCCGCCAGCAGCCGGGTGATCACCCGCACTTCGAGGTCGCGGAAAATCGGCTCGCCATGAATCGCGAATATATCGGCGATGCTGCATCCGGCGGCGGCGGCGATTTCATCATCGGAATCAACGAATTTCCAACCAATCGCCTCCGCCAGGCGCTGGCCGATACTTGACTTGCCGGCCCCCATCAGTCCCACCAGCACCACCGTGCGTGACCGCCACGGATGGGCGTGTGAATGAGGTCGTAGCGGCGTGTTCTGGGGTTCATGGCTTGTCATCGCCTGCGAGATTAACTATGTTCGGGGCATTGTGCAATCTTCTGTGGAGTCTACCCATGAAAAAGGCTGTTCTCGCCATCCTTGCCATCCTGCTCATCGTGCTTGCCGTCGCTCTGCTCACCACACCTTCCGCCACTTCCAGTCCGGTTGAAGTCGAAATTCCGCTTGATACATTAAAGAAGTAAGTGACCTCCCGCCCCACCATCCCTGAGCACTGGCTGAACCTCAAAGAATCATTTCTGGAGATGCTGGCGGTGGAAAAGGGTTCTGCCGGCAACACACTGCAAGCCTACAGTCGTGATCTGGATGATTTTATGGTCTATATCCGCCGCCGCGCGGAAACACTCGAAACTATTCCACACTTAAGCATTTCAAGCTATCTAGCAAATCTTGAAGAGCGCGGCATGGCCGCCAGTTCACAGGCCCGCAAACGCTCGGCCATCAGCCAGTGGTTCCGCTTTCTGGTGCGTGAGAATATCCGTACCGATAATCCGGTGCTTCTCACCTCCACCGCCAAACGCCACCGGCCACTACCCGACATCCTTACCATTCCTGAGGTCAACCAGTTGCTCACCAGCGCCCGCGCCAGCCGCACGGCCGAGGATATACGGCTTTCCGCCATGCTCGAACTAACCTATGCGGCCGGACTTAGAGTGAGCGAGCTGGTAACGCTTAAAATGAACCAGATTGAACGCGATATGAAGCATGACGGGCGAATGCAGCCCTACCTCATCATTCGCGGCAAAGGAGGCAAAGACCGCTTCGTGCCCCTACATCAACAGGCGATTGGTGCGCTTGAAACCTATCTGGCGCTGCGACAAAATTTTATGACCGAGGGAAAAGAAAGCCCATGGCTTTTCCCCTCGCGTGCCAAAGAAGGCTACCTCCCCCGTCAGAGCTTCGCGCTGCAACTCAAAGAGCTTTGCCTGCGCGCGGGAATCGACCCGGCACGCTGCTCGCCGCATACACTGCGCCATTCCTTTGCCACGCATCTTTTGGATGGCGGCGCAGATCTGCGGGTGATTCAGGAGCTGCTCGGCCATAGCGATATCAGCACGACGCAGATTTATACCCATGTGGCCGATGGCCGCTTGCGCGAATTACTGGAACAACATCATCCACTCACACGGCAACCGACCACACTCAAATCATAAATCGGATGCTCCAGACTGGTGAGTGATGGGGTAGAGGCGAACATCCAGCCATCGAACAAATCACGCGGCGCAGCCTCACCCGGCTTCTGTTCCCTTATTTTCATGAGCGCCGCCGCGTCCGGCTGACTGCCCTCAACCGTCTTGCGGCAGGCCAGCGAAGTAATTGTCAGATTGCCAAAATGTGCGTCCGCTCCCGGGGCAATTTCTATTTCCATGGCATGCGCCGTCACTTTATTTAATGCGCGCAATTTAACAGCGTGCGGTTTCTGCGTTGCATCTTCAAAAACAATACTCTCCTTTGGCGCACGCTGGGTAGGGTCGCTGGCCGCAGCCGATAATTCACTGGCGGTAATCGCATCGTCCGGCAGGGCATAAACCTCATCGCTCTCGACGCCACCCACGGGTGCAGCTTCCGTCGTTCGCGGGCCGACGGGGGCAGGAATCAGCGCGTCCGGCGAAGCGCGGCCAAAGGGTACATAGCCCGGGGAAAAACCTGATGACGGCTGGGTGGAATAAACAGAAGGCGGCGATGACGCTGGTACGGGCGGACCTGCATCTTTCTTGGTCGTGTAAATGCCTGAGGGCGGTGTTGGGCTTTGTGGCTGGGGTGGTGCTGGAATAATTGTCTGGGCATAGGCCGGATAACTCAGCATCAGCCATAACGTCAGCAGAATGCCCGCGTGCCGCATTGCGGTTTACTCAATGCCGGTCGAGAGCGAGGACTCTGCGTCTTTATCAGATTTCTTATCGCCGCTGGCACTCACACCACCACCACTGAACATGAATTTACCGATCATCTCCTCGAGATTGACCGAGGCCTGCGTATAGGCAATCACTCCGCCATCTTTGAGCATCACATCGTCACCACCTGGCGCAATCGAGATGAATTTTTCACCCAAGAGCCCGGCGCTCTGCACGGCAGCAGAAGAATCCAAAGGGAGTTTGATCGATTCTTCAATCCGCATCTTTGCCACGGCTTCGTAAGTTGTTTCATCAAGCGTCAGGGATTCGACTACGCCCACTTTAATCCCGCCCACGCGCACATCACTGCCCAGACCAATGCCATTGATATTCGAGAAATCGGCGGTGACCACATAGCCATCCACCTGCTTGACGCTACTGTTACTGTAGGCAAAATACAAAAAACCACCCGCAACCGTCAGCACCACCGCGCCCATTACCGTTTCAATCACATTATTGGCCATAAGAAATCCCCATTATCCCGCGCCGATTGCTAACATCAAACCAACTGGCTGTCCAGACCGACCACGCAACTACCACCAGCCCTATTCATCTTTGGGGCAAGTGCCATAAAACTTGCACATATCCTCGTCGTCTTTTTCATCTTTGGGGCAAGTGCCATAAAACTTGCACATATCCTCATCTTCTTTTTCATCTTTGGGGCAAGTGCCATAAAATTTACACCAGCTTTCAGCTTCTTTCTGCTCTTCGCTTTTGTAAGTACCATAATACCTGTCAAACCACTCCTCATCCGCCTGCGATTTCTTCGTGGAGTCGACCGAACGGCAGGAGGCCAGCAGCAGGAGCGTAAGAATAACAAGGGCAGGCTTCACTTGGGTGTCCAGGGTTCGTAGTCGGCTTCATTACGCGCGCGTTTGCCACCTTTGAGTATATGTCCTGGCGGCAGATAGCGATAGATTGTCCCGCTGAGATTGGGCAAATGTGGCTTCTGCCAGCGATACTTCTTTGCGGCTTTATCGCTCAGTGGTGCATCGAGCGTATAATGCAGCCAACCATGCCACTGAGCCGGAACTTTAGAAGGCTCCGCTAATCCTCGATAAGCGACGAACCGACGATTACGTCCCGTGGCGGGATTGATGCTGCGCGTTTCGTAATAGCGATTGCCAAATTCGTCCGCGCCGACATAGCGCCCTTTGAAGAAGGTAAAAAGTCGTGTGCCAATCGTGGACGCCATGGGAGAACTCTAATTATCCAGAAATGATCGCATTTTACGCGAACGCGAGGGATGTTTCAACTTCCTGAGCGCCTTTGCCTCAATCTGGCGAATCCGCTCACGCGTGACCGAAAATTGCTGGCCGACTTCCTCAAGCGTATGGTCAGTATTCATGCCGATACCAAACCGCATTCGAAGTACGCGCTCCTCACGCGGCGTCAGACTCGCGAGAATACGCGTCGTGACTTCGCGCAGGTTCGATTGAATGGCAGAGTCAACCGGCAACACCGCATTTTTATCCTCAATGAAATCACCCAGATGCGAATCCTCCTCGTCCCCCACCGGGGTCTCAAGCGAGACCGGCTCCTTGGCGATTTTCATTACCTTGCGAACTTTATCGAGCGGCATCACCAGGCGCTCCGCCAGTTCTTCCGGCGTCGGTTCGCGGCCAATTTCATGCAGCATCTGGCGGCTGGTGCGGACGATTTTATTGATCGTCTCGATCATGTGCACGGGGATGCGTATGGTTCGCGCCTGATCCGCAATCGAGCGGGTGATGGCCTGGCGAATCCACCAGGTCGCGTAGGTGCTGAACTTATAGCCACGGCGATATTCGAATTTATCAACCGCTTTCATCAGGCCAATATTGCCTTCCTGAATCAGATCCAGAAACTGCAGACCGCGATTGGTGTATTTTTTCGCAATCGAAATCACCAGGCGCAGATTCGCCTCGATCATCTCTTTCTTGGCGCGCCCTGCATCCCGCTCACCCTTGCTGACCGCCGCCACAATCCGTTTCAACTCGGCGATATCAAGACCGGTCTCTGCTGCCATGCGACCAATCTCGGCGCGGATTTCCTCGATGGTTTTTTTGTCTTTCTCAACAAACTCTTTCCAGCCTTTTTCTTTGAGTTTTGCGACCCGCTTTACCCAAGCCGGGTCGAGTTCGTGACCGGCATATTCTTTCAGAAAATTCACCCGTGAAACATGGTTTTTCTCCGCCAGTTTCAAAAGCTGCAGCTCAAATCCGAGCAATCGGCGATGAATGCCGTAAAGCATATGCATCAGCCCTTCGACTTTCATATTATTGAAGCGGATCGAGAGCATGATCTCGACCATCTCATCGAGCAGCTGCTTGTATTTCTTAGCGTCGGCCGGGCTGAATTTGGCTTCCCCGCCCATCGCCTGAGACTGTTTCTTCTCCTGCAGCTTGCGAAGCGATTTGCTCAGTTTGGCAAAGGCATCCAGCTTCTCGAGCGCCTGGGGCAAAAGCTCCTGCTCCATCGCCACCAGCGACAGCACGGCCTCGTCTTCGTAGTCGTTTTCTTCGACCTGTTCTTTGCGCCCGCCTTCGAGCTTGGCATATTCGTCTTCTTCCTCGACATCGTCGTCTTCGTCTTTTTTACCCGCCTCGAACACACCTTCGCGCGCAGCGTCGGCAAATTTTTCTTCCGTGCCTGCGCCGTAAGTAGCATCAAGGTCAATCATTTCCCGAAGCAGCATTTCGCCGGCACTCAACTTATCGCGCCATTCGAGCAGAATTTTCATCACATTCGGCGCTTCACACAGCGACGAAATAATCATCTCCCGTCCGGTTTCGATGCGTTTGGCGATCTCAATCTCGCCCTCGCGGGAGAGCAACTCAACATTGCCCATTTCGCGTAGATACATACGTACCGGATCGTCCGACCGACCGTAGGATTCTTCCTGCTTCTCGGCATTTTCTGCTTCGAGGTCAAAACTCACTGCACCATCAGCGGCTACTTCTTCCTCGCCTTCGACAAACGGAACCTCGGCCTTATCCTCAATCTCGGGCAGTTCAATCACCTTCACGCCCTGTTTGCCTAGGCGCAGAATCAAATCTTCAATTGCGTCCGGCGAGACCATGCCTTCAGGCAGGCGCTTATTTAGATCTTCAAAGGTAAGTATGCCTTTAACCTTGCCCAGCTTGACAAGTTTTTTCTCAAGCTCCGGAGTGATCGTCACTTGCGGCACAGGCTTTTTCGACGCCGTCGCTTTCGCGGACGCAGGGACTTTTTTGCCGCCAGCCGATTTTTCAGGCGCGGATTTCCCCGCCTTCAGCGGCGCTTCAGTCGCAAGGTTCAGCGCCAGTTGTCCCGGGTTCTTTAAGGGTGGCTTTTTGGCCGCAGGCGCTTTCGGCGCGGATTTTTTCGATTCCGGTTTTTTGACGCTTGGCTTCTTCGGTACAGGTTTATTGTTAACGGGCTTTTTCAACACAGGTTTTTTCACGGCAACTTTCTTCACAGGGGATTGTTTCGACAACGGATTCTTCGCTCCGGTTTTTTTAACCGGAGGTGTTTTAGCAACCAATTTCTTTTTGACGAGTAATTTTTTGACGGGTTTCTTGGCAGCAGATTTTTTCGACGCCATCGCTTACACCTCAGGCTCTTCGGTTAGCAAAGTCCATCTCTATGCACTACTATTCGAGCAAATACAAGCGTTTGTTGTTCTTTAATTGGCCTGACTCTTGCTTGTGCTTCGCGTGCTGACATCATCTTCACGGTAATAGCGCGTGCGTTCGCGCTCCAGCGCCTCCAGCTGCTGCCGTAAATCCAATACAAGCTGCTGATTTTCCTCACTTAAATTTTCTTCATAGGCACGTTGCGCGGCGGCGATATCGGCATTCAGGCGCAGGCGCTGAATATCATCTACCACCTCGCGCCACAGGCGCTGCGCCAGCGTAATACGTTCATTTGCATCCGCTGCACGCGCAATACCCAGCACATCCAGCGCCGTTTTAAGCACCGCCAGATCCTCGCGGCATTCTTCCTCAAGCATCGCGCCCAGCCCTGCGACCGACAGGGCTGGATGTTCAATATGCGCTTCCGTAATACGTTGATGCAGCCGCGCCAGCGCTCCACTCGGCAGGGGCGAGGCCAGCCACGCCTCCTCAGCATGTGCGTCCTGAAGCAAATCAGGGCACGTCACGACTAGGGCAATCAATTTCGCGACCGGCATCACCAGCGCTGCATCGGCGCTGCGCGGTGCGATCGGTGGGGGCGGAGCGAATATTCCTCCCCCCGCATGGGAGAGATGAAGAGGAGGGCTAGGTCGTATCTGAGTCTTACCCCAGGACGCCCGCACCCTCCCTCTGCCCGTGTGAGGGAGGGAATGCTCGCGCAGTTTCTCGCGTATGAATTGCTTATAATATTGCTGAACGCTCGGATGTTTTATCTGCCCCACCCGGCGCATCAGCGTTTCTTCCTGCGCGGCCTGCGCTTCGGGCGTACGCGCTGCCGGCTCCATCTGCTGCTGCCATAGCATATCCACCAAGGGCCGAGCGGCAGCGATAACTTCCTGAAACGCCTCCACACCATGATGGCGGATCAGGGAATCGGGGTCTTCGCCCTTGGGCAGCGTCGCAAAGCTAAGGGTTTTGCCAGGGATCAATAACGGCAGTGCCAGTTCCAGCGCCCGCGCCATGGCGCGCTGTCCGGCGGTGTCACCATCAAGGCATAAAATCGGGGCATCTACTAATTGCCAGCAGAGTTGTAATTGCTCCGCCGTCACCGCCGTTCCCAGTGGTGCCACCGCTTGCGCCATCCCTGCCTGCGCCATCACGATCACATCCATATAACCTTCAGCAAGAATGAGAGAGCGTGATTCGAGCGCCGCGCGACGGGCACGGTCGAGATTGAATAACATCCGCCCTTTATGAAACAACGGCGTCTCGGGCGAGTTGAGATATTTCGGCGCTTCGCTATTCGGCTCGCCCGGCAGAACACGGCCACCAAAGGCGACTACGCGGCTTTTGCGATCGCGAATCGGGAACATAAGCCGCCGCCGAAAACGGCTATAGGGCGCTTTGTCCTCCACCTGAATCAAGAGCCCCGCCTCAATCAGTTGCGCCTGAGTAATATTTTTTGCGGCCATCGCGCGCGTCAGTGCCTCACGATCGGCTGGCGCATAACCGATACGAAAATTTTCCAGTGTCGCGGTCGCAAGCCCGCGCTCCTTTATATAACGGCGCGCAAGGTCACCCTCAGCCGACCCCTCAAGCTGGGACTGGAACCAGCTGCAGGCTTCTTCAACTACCGCTTGCAGACTTAAGGTTTTAGCCTCGCGTCTAGCCTCTTCCCGGCTTTCCCGGGGCAGGGCGACCCCTGCCTGAATCGCCAGTTTTTCGATGGCTTCCGGGTAGCTAAGTCGTTCATAATCCATAGTAAAGCCAATAACATCTCCATGCGCGCCGCAGCCAAAACAATGGAAAAATCCCTTCTCATCATTGATGGTGAAGGACGGGCTTTTCTCTTTATGGAAGGGGCAAAGCGCCTTGTATTCGCGTCCGGCGCGTTTGACGGGGATAAAGCGGCCAATGACCTCGGAAATACGATACCGGGCCTTCAAATCATCAATAAATGCCTGAGAATACTTCATTTTATATTTATTTGCATTGCCAGCTGATTCGGCGGTTGACCCGCCCCCCACGCATACTATGTTGAAGGGGTGGGCTTGGTATTACAGCCAAACCTACACAATCACAACAACAAGACAAAGGCAATGCAAGCAATGACCAGTCTATGGCATGATCACTCTGTTCCCGAATTTCTGCAAGTGGGCGAAGAGGTGTTACCGCTCGTGATTAAACGGCATCGCAGCGCCAAACGAATTTGTTTGCGCTACCATCCCGGCAATCACGCAATCTCGCTCACCCTGCCGCGCCATACACGCGTGGTAGAGGGTTTAAATTTTCTCACGCAGAAAAGTGAATGGCTCATCACGACACTTTTAGAGATGCCATCAAAAAAACGTATCAAGCCGGGCGTGGTAATTCCGCTTTTGGGCGAACGCGTGCGCGTGAAGCATGACCGAGATCAACGCCATACCTATCTACTGAAAGACGAAGTACTGACGATTTCCGGTGAGCGCGAAGAATTCACCAAGCGCATGACCGATGCGCTCAGGAAGGTCGCGCGCGAGGAAATCACCACGCGCGCCCTGAAGATGGCAAAAAAAACCGAACGTCGCATCCAGCGTATCACCGTGCGCGATACGCGCAGCCGCTGGGGCAGCTGCTCT
>JAJTIB010000157.1 GCA_021300075.1 Rickettsiales bacterium | reverse complement strand
CATCGTAGATCATACGGCGATGGTGCTGGCGGCCTCTTTTGCCCTTATTTCCATCAAAGGGCTGATGATTTATGGAATCTTGCGCGGCTTTGGTTATACAAAGCGCAGCTCCGGCCATACCGCGCTGCTGCTCGCACAGGGTGGAGAATTCGGGTTCATTTTATTCGGGATTGCGGGCGAGCTGGGCGTAATGGCCCCCACCACGGCCAAATTCCTGATGCTGGTGATTGCAGTGACCATGGCGCTAACCCCCCTACTCGACATGCTTGGCGGCAAGCTCGAACGCGAATGGCGCAAACGGGCGCGGCTGGATACTACGCCCGAAATCGAGGAAGAATCCCGCGATTTAAGTGGTCATGTGGTCATTGCCGGCTATGGCCGAATGGGCGGGATAATCGCGGATGTCATGGCACGCGAAACCATCCCCTTCATTGCGATGGATACCAACCCCCGTCACGTTACCCGCGGCCGCAGACGTCATCATCCGGTCTATTTTGGCGATGCAGGCAGGCCCGATGTACTTGAAGCAGTGGGCGTCAAACGCGCGCGACTGATTTTGCTGACTTCGCATGATATTCTTAAAAACGAGGCGGCGCTTCGGGCGCTGCGCTCAGCCTATCCCGAGCTGCCTATTTTCGCCCGCGCCAAAGATGGTGGCGACGCCGAACGGCTTTATGCGCTCGGTGCAACCTTAGTGGTGCCGGAAGTCTATGTCAGCTCAATGCGGCTCTTAAGCCGAATACTGACGGAGCTCGAATGGCCCGAGCCCGAAATCGCCCGGGTGATGGATACAATGCGGCACTTTGTCGCCGAAGCCGTATGAGACGTCTTGCCTCTGACGTCGCCCCATGCTACGCGCAATGCCATGAAACTCATCTGTGGCAATAGTAACCGCACCCTCGCTGAAGCAGTCGCGCGCGAACTTGGTATCCCCTTAACGGATGCGAGCATTCGTCGCTTTTCTGACCTCGAGATTTTCGTCGAAATTCAGGAAAATGTGCGCGGAGAAGACGTCTTCATGCTGCAATCGACCTCCTATCCCGCCAACGACCATATCATGGAATTGCTGATTACACTGGATGCCTTAAAGCGCGCCTCCGCGCGCCGAGTCACTGCCGTTATCCCTTATTTCGGCTATGCGCGCCAGGACCGCAAACCCGGGCCACGCACCCCGATTACCGCCAAACTGGTCGCCAATCTTATTACCGAAGCCGGAGCCGACCGGGTGCTTACAGTCGATTTACATGCTGGGCAGATTCAAGGGTTTTTCGATATTCCTCTCGACCATCTTTATGCCCGTCCGGTGATTGTGGCGGATATCAAGGCACATTATCCTAATCTCAACAATCTTATCATCGTTTCGCCAGATGTCGGGGGTGTGGTGCGTGCCCGCTCGCTGGCTGCACGGCTCGGGGTGGAGCTTGCCATTGTCGATAAGCGCCGCGACCGCGTTAATCATTCCGAGGTCGTCCATATCATCGGCGAGGTTGAGGGGCGCGATTGCATTCTGTTCGACGATATCGTCGATACGGCAGGCACGCTTTGCAATGCCGCCGAAGCCCTAATGCAGCAGGGCGCCCAATCGGTCGCCGCTTACGTCACTCACGGCGTGCTTTCCGGTCCGGCCGTCGAGCGCGTGCGTCAATCGGTCCTCACTTCCCTTGTTGTGACGGATTCGATTGCCGCCGCACCAAACGTCAAAAACACAACAAATATCCGTATTCTCTCCCTTGCGCCGCTTCTGGGCGAGGCTATGCGCCGGATTTCCGAGGAAAGTTCGGTGTCGAGTTTGTTTGAATAGCCCCCGGCTCGGGCTCTTGCCCTCGTAATAACTGGTGACCTTCGCGCGCTTGAGGCGATGCGGGACCACCACCAAAATCCGCGTTTGACCTGTCAAGGAAACCCTGCTATATCCGCCCGCCTGAGTCGGCAAGACCCCCTAAAAAACACGCAAAACCGCGAAAAACTGGAGATTAACGATGAAAGCCCAACTCGAATTTGACGCAGCGCCACGCACTGGCCTTGGCAAAAGTGCTGCCCGCGCCGTGCGCCGCAGCGGAAACGTGCCTGTCGCGGTCTATGGCAAAGCCAAGGAAACCGTCAATCTGACGCTGGATGCGAACAAGCTCAGCCGCGAATATTTCCGTGGCGGTTTCATGAATAAACTGGTGGCCCTCAAGGCTGGCAGCAAAACCTACCATGTCATTCCGCGTGACGTGCTTCTTAATCCGATTTCGGATAAAATTGAACACGCCGATTTCATGCATGTGGATGATAAATCACAAATCAAAGTCTTCGTGCCGGTGCATTTTCTCAATGTCGAAAAATCTGTGGGAATCAAGCGTGGTGGCGTCTTGAACATCGTCGAGCACAGTGTCGAACTGATATGCAATGTCAATGCGATCCCGAGCTTCCTTGAAATTGACGTGATCAACCTCAATATCGGTGACTCGGTGCATATCAGCACCGTAAAACTGCCGCAAGGCGTCACTCCGGCAATTAAAAGCCGTGACTTCACTATTGCTTCGATCGCCGGCCGAATGGCAGAAGAAGAAGTGGCCACCACCGCTGCTGTTGCACCGGGTGAGGTTCCAGCCGCTGCTGGAGGTGCACCTGTTGCCGCTGCTGGCGCTGCTGCTGCCGCTCCTGCCAAAGGTGCTGCGCCCGCTGCGGGTGCTGCCGCGCCAGCTAAAGGCGCTGCGCCCGCTGCCAAGCCTGCGCCTAAGAAGTAATCAGGTTTTTTCGTGCAATGGCTTATCGCAGGCTTGGGTAACCCGGGCCGGCCTTATGCACAGCAGCGGCATAATGTCGGCTTCATGGCGGTGGATGCGCTCGCGGGCAGGTCAGCCTCCTTCAGCAAAAAATTTCAGGGCGAGCTGGCGGAACTCAGGCGCGAGGACGCGAAATTATGGCTTCTGAAACCCCAGACCTTCATGAATTGTTCCGGCCAGTCGCTGCGTGCTGCGGCAGATTTTTATAAACTACCGCCCGCCCAGATTATCGTGTTGCATGACGATCTCGACTTACCTTTGGGTAAAATCCGCATCAAGCAGGGCGGTGGGCATGGCGGGCATAATGGCCTGCGCGATATCGATGCCCATCTGGGCACGGATTACTGGCGCATTCGTATCGGTATTGGGCATCCGGGCGATAAAGACAAAGTGCATGATTATGTGCTCAGCGATTTTACCGACACCGAGCGCAGAATCATCGACCCGCTGCTTGAACATTTGGCTGAACATCTGCCGCTTTTTTGGAAAAAATCGCCAGCGGCACTGATGAGCAGACTTGCGCCCACAGCCGATTAAATCTATAGCCAACCGCAATACAGACTAATCTTTTCCTCACCGTGTCGTGCAAGGGCAGAAGCCCGCGCCAGCCATGATACCGCGAAGCGGGGTCCCATGGCGAAGTCAGCACGCCGAGCTGGGGGACATGGAGATAATCATGGGCTTCAAATGCGGAATTGTGGGTCTGCCGAATGTTGGTAAGTCCACCTTGTTTAATGCGCTATTATCGCAGCAGGCGGCAGAAGCCGCAAATTATCCCTTCTGCACGATTGAGCCCAATGTCGGCCGCGTCAGCGTCCCCGATGCGCGCCTTACGAGACTCGCAGAAATCGCTCAGTCTAAAGCCATTATCGCCACTCAGCTGGAATTTGTGGATATTGCGGGGCTGGTACGCGGCGCGAGCAAAGGCGAGGGTTTGGGCAATCAGTTTTTAAGCCATATCCGCGAAGTGGATGCGATAATTTATGTGCTGCGCTGTTTTGAGGATGTCGATGTCACCCATGTCGAGGGCGCAATTGATCCGCTGAGAGACGCAGAAATTATTGAGCTTGAACTGATTCTGGCAGATCTTGACAGCCTGGAGAAGCGACTCGACGGAATGCAGAAGAAAGCGCGCTCGGGTGATAAGGAAATCCTCGCCGCCATCACCCTCGCCGAGCCGCTTCTGGCACTTTTACGCGAGGGTAAACCTGCGCGACTTTACACCCCCAAAGACCGCGACGAGGCCCGGCGCATCAAGCTGCTGCAGCTCCTCACCACCAAGCCCGCGATGTATGTACTCAATGTCGAGGAAACAGCCGCCGCAACAGGCAATGCACTCTCCACCAAGGCGGCAGAAATGGCAAAATCCAAGAACGCGGCTTCGGTGATTATCTCGGCCAAAATTGAGGCGGAAATGGCAGGGCTGAGTGACGCCGAGAAGCTCGAATTTCTGGGAGATCTTGGCCTCAAGGAAACAGGCCTGAACAGCATTATCCGCAGCGGCTACCGGCTTCTCGACCTCATCACTTTCTTTACCGTTGGTCCGAAAGAGGCCCATGCCTGGGACGTGCGAAAAGGTGCAACCGCCCCCGAAGCAGCAGGGGTGATTCATACCGATTTTGAGAAAGGCTTTATTCGCGCCGAGACCATCGCCTACGCCGATTACGTCGAAGGCGGTGGTGAGCAGGGGGCAAAAGATAAAGGCAAATTGCGGCTTGAAGGCAAAGACTATCTGGTGCAGGATGGTGATGTCTTCCATTTCCGATTTAATGTCTAGCACGAGCTATGATGCGACCTTTTCCAAGATGGCTGAGCTGGCTCTTTGTTGTTTTTCTGGCCTATATTGTCTATGTCGGCAATACTGGTCCAAAACCGCCAGCCACAGCCCCCGACACACCACAAGAAGCGACGATTGCCACAACTGACACCACAACCGAATATCCTGCCTTGCGTCAACTCTTTGATAAAAATCGCTGGCAGCGCGCTATTAACCCTGCCTTTGTGGGAGAGGCGAATATCCGCGAAGTCACCCTCGGTTCAGGCGATCTCGCCGCCCAATGCGGCAGCCCTGTGACCGTATTGCTACGCGGTACTACGCGTGACGGCGCCAGTTTTGACGCCGGGCATGATGAGTCAAAACCCTTAAGTTTTATCCTTGGCAATGCGCCTTTCCCTGCGCTGAATGAGGGCATTATCGGTATGCGAGCCGGCGGCGTCCGCCAGATTTATGCCCCGGCATCGCAGGTTTATGCGTCGCCCCAGAAAAATGCGGATGAAGAGATTATGTTCCGCCTTGAACTGGTAGCCGTCACTGCCCCTGTGGAAGCGGATTTTCCGGCGATGGCCGTCACCCTGGTTTCGGGGTCGGATAGGGGCGAACCCAGCTATTGCGGCAGAGAAATGACCGCAAGAATTTCCGTCTTTGATGATAGTGGTACACGTCTTTATCTCAGCGCCGAACCCCTGACATTTACCCCGGGTCAAGCCGAGCTGGCGGCCGGTGTTGATTTACTGGCGCGCGGCATGAGGCTCGGTGAAACACGTATGCTGTATCTCCCCCCTGCCTGGCTTGGCCAAAGTAAAACGGCATCTGCCTCACTCACCCCGCTACGCCAGATTCTTGCTCAAAAAACCTGGGTTGCCCTGCTGCTGGAACGGCAGGAATAAGCCCATCATGACGCTTGACTAGTCCCGCGTGACTCCGTAAATGTCGCACGTTTGTGCGATGACTGGAGTCTTCAATGACCGAGCCTTTTGTGACCCCACCCAATGCCGCGCTGGTGCTCGCGGATGGGTCGGTGTTTTCCGGCTATGGCATTGGCAAAGAAGGCAGCACCAGCGGCGAAATCTGCTTCAATACTTCCATGACGGGCTATCAGGAAATCCTGACCGATCCTTCCTATACCGGACAGTTAATCTGCTTCACTTTTCCCCATGTTGGCAATGTGGGGTGTAATGTTGAAGATCTAGAGTCAACAGTCGAGAAACAAGAGACAAGCGGCGCCAGCGGCCTGATTCTGCGAGAGGCGATTACCGAACCTTCCAATTTCCGTGCCACGGCACATCTGAATGACTGGCTCAAGCGGCGCGGCATTACCGGCATCAGCGGTATTGATACGCGGGCGCTGACGCGCCATATCCGCACATCTGGCGCGCAGAATTGCGCGATCGGATTTGTGGCACAGGGCGCGTGGCAGCTGGCACGTGAAAAGGCAGAGAAGGCACTCTCCCAAGCGCCGGATATGAATGGATTAGAACTATCTGCACATGTCACCACCAAAGAAAATTATGAGTGGAATACGCCGCGCTGGTCACTCACCCCTGCGCTCCACGCACCACCCGCCACGCACCACCCCCTGCACGTCGTAGCTGTTGATTACGGCATCAAACTCAACATCCTCCGCTCGCTGACATCGGCCGGTTGCCGCGTCACTATCGTGCCCGCAACCGCCACGGCGGAAGAGATTCTCGCGCATAAGCCTGACGGGGTTTTCTTGAGCAACGGCCCGGGCGACCCGGCGGCGACCGGCAGCTATGCTGTCCCCGTCATTAAAAAAATTATCGCCACAGACATTCCGGTGTTTGGTATCTGCCTCGGGCACCAGATGCTCGGGATTGCGCTCGGGTGCCGCACCGAAAAAATGCGCCAGGGGCATCGCGGCGCGAACCATCCGGTGAAAGATCTGGCCACCGGCAAGGTCGAGATCACTTCGCAAAATCACGGCTTTGCCATCAGTGACGCTGGACTGCCGCCCGAAGTCCTAGTCACCCATCGCTCGCTGTTTGATGGCACGATTCAAGGCATCGCCGTTAAAGGAAAACCCATCTTCAGCGTTCAAGGGCACCCCGAAGCCTCGCCTGGCCCGCAGGACTCGCAATATCTGTTTGCACAGTTTGTGGGGATGATTCAGCAGCAAAAGCGAGCCGCCTGATGCCTAAACGTAGCGACATAAAATCCATTCTCATTATCGGTGCGGGCCCGATTGTCATCGGTCAGGCCTGCGAATTTGATTATTCAGGCACGCAAGCCGTGCAGACTTTGAAGGCCGAAGGCTACCGCGTCATTTTAGTCAATTCTAATCCAGCCACCATCATGACCGATCCAGAGCTGGCGGACGCCACCTATATCGAGCCGATCACGCCCGAATTTGTCGAAAAAATTATTGCGAAAGAGCGCCCGGACGCATTGCTGCCGACGATGGGCGGGCAGACGGCGCTGAATTGTGCCAAGGCACTTGCCGAATCCGGCGTGCTCGCCAGATATAAGGTCGAGCTAATCGGCGCCCGGCTGGAATCCATCAACAAGGCCGAAAACCGCCAGCTATTTGGCGAGGCCATGGCGCGTATCGGGCTTGATGTACCCAAAAACGGCGTCGCCCATTCGCTTGACGAAGCCTGGGAGATTCTCGAGCGCATCGGTCTGCCCGCCGTCATCCGCCCGTCCTTTACGCTCGGCGGTTCGGGCGGCGGTATCGCCTATAACCGCGAGGAATTCGAGGCGATTGTCACAAGCGGGCTTGAGGCTTCGCCCACCACCGAAGTGCTGATTGATGAATCGGTTCTGGGCTGGAAAGAATATGAAATGGAAGTGGTGCGCGACAGGGCCGATAACTGCATCATCGTCTGTTCGATTGAAAATATCGACCCGATGGGAGTGCATACCGGCGATTCGATCACCGTCGCTCCGGCGCTGACACTCACCGACAAGGAATACCAGATTCTGCGTAATGCCTCAATAGCGGTACTGCGCGAAATTGGTGTCGATACGGGCGGATCAAACGTGCAGTTCGCGGTCAATCCTGATACTGGCCGGATGGTGGTCATTGAGATGAATCCGCGCGTTTCGCGCTCTTCAGCCCTGGCGTCCAAAGCCACCGGCTTCCCGATTGCCAAAGTCGCAGCCAAACTCGCGGTCGGCTATACGCTCGACGAAGTGGCCAATGATGTGGTGAGTGGTAAGAAGCAAGTGGCGGAGGCCTCACGAGCCCCGAGCCCCGAGTCCCGAGTCACCCCCTCCATGCCCGCCTCTTTTGAACCGACGATTGACTATATCGTCACCAAAATTCCCCGCTTTACGTTTGAGAAATTCCCAGGCGCTGAGGCCACACTCTCCACCTCGATGAAATCGGTGGGGGAAGCCATGGCCATTGGCCGGTGCTTTACCGAAAGCCTGCAAAAAGCTCTGCGTTCACTCGAAACTGGTCTTACCGGCCTCAATCCGGTAACGATAGAAGGGGCGAGCTCCGAAAATCTTGAGCCTATCAGGATTGCACTGGCGGTTGCCGCCCCCGACCGTCTGCTTAAAATTGGCCAGGCACTACGCTTCGGGATGAGCATCGAAGAAATTCAGCGTATTACGAAATATGACCCATGGTTTCTTCGTGAACTTGAAAAAATCATTCGTGCCGAAACATGGATAGGAACCCACGGATTGCCCAAGGACGCGCCGTCACTTCTGGCCATCAAGCAGCTTGGATTCAGCGACAAGCAACTCGCGAGTATCACAGGCAAAAAAGAAAAAGATATCCGCAAATTGCGTCATGCGCTCGACGTACGCCCGATCTTTAAGCGTATTGATACATGTGCAGCCGAATTTGAATCCCCAACACCCTATCTATATTCAACCTATGAAAGTGTGGCGGGTGGCGGGCGGCGGGTGGCAGGTGAAGATTTGAGCACTACTCCCTTTATCACCCAGTGCGAAGCCGCGCCTACTGACCGCAAAAAAATTGTGATATTAGGCGGTGGTCCCAACCGTATCGGTCAGGGGATTGAGTTTGATTACTGCTGCGTGCATGCCTGTTATGCGCTGCAAGGGGCGGTAGCAAGTGAAGCATGGCCAGTGATGGGTCAAGAACCGCACATCCTGCACCCTGCACCCCGCATCACTGCGTTCGAAACCATCATGATTAACTGTAATCCGGAAACCGTCTCTACCGATTATGACACTGCCGACCGGCTCTATTTCGAGCCCCTCACGGCAGAAGACGTCATGGAGGTTATCGAAAAAGAACGGGAAAATGGTGAGCTTGTCGGGGTCATTGTACAGTTTGGCGGGCAAACGCCACTTAAACTCGCCCATGCACTCGAAGAGGCAGGGATTCCGATTATTGGCACCTCCGTCGATTCGATTGATCTGGCCGAAGACCGCGAGCGTTTCCAGAAATTGCTGCATAAACTGAAGCTCAAGCAGCCCGAAAATGCCATCTGCAAACATGCCGACGAAGTCGTTCCTGCGGCTATAAAGATTGGATTTCCAGTGGTGGTTCGCCCGTCTTACGTTCTGGGCGGGCGGGCGATGCGGATTATTCATTCCGCTTCTGAACTGCAGCATTATGTCGCGGATTTACTCACCCTCTTTGGCGACGGGCCGATTCTACTTGATCGCTATTTAAGTGACGCCATCGAACTCGACGTGGATTGCCTGAGCGATGGCGAGGATTTTTATGTCCCCGGCATCATGGAACATATCGAGGAGGCTGGGATTCATTCGGGCGATTCCGCCTGTTCGCTGCCGCCTTATTCACTTGACGCCGAAATTATTAACGAAATCCGCCGTCAGACCGTGATGCTGGCCAAAGCCCTTAAAGTCGCAGGGCTGATGAATGTGCAGTTTGCAGTGAAAACGGTAGCCGATCAGTCAGAAGCCTCTAAAGGGACAAGAGCCCCTTCCGTCGAAATCTACATTCTCGAAGTTAATCCGCGCGCCTCGCGCACCGTGCCCTTTGTGGCCAAAGCCACCGGCATTCCGATTGCTAAAATCGCTGCCCGACTGATGGCGGGCGATAAGCTGGCCTCCTTCCACTTGCCCGACGACAAAACCCTGATGCAGAATCTCGGTCATATCGCGGTAAAGGAAGTAGTATTCCCCTTTGCACGCTTTCCGGGTGTGGACACGATTTTAGGGCCGGAGATGAAATCCACCGGCGAAACTATGGGCATTGACCGCGATTTTGCCCGCGCCTTCGCCAAAGGCTTCATCGGGTCGGGCAGCACATTGCCAGCCGAAGGCACGGTGTTTCTCTCGGTCAAAGACAGCGATAAACGCGCAGCATATCCAGTCGCCACCCAACTGATTGCACTTGGGTTTGAAGTGCTTTGTACGCGCGGCACGGGCGAATATCTGCAAAAACTGGGCGTGAACGTCACGATCGTGAATAAAGTGCGCGAAGGTCGTCCGCATGTGGTCGATTTCATGAAAGACGGTAAAATCGCCATGGTCTTCAATACCACCGAAGGAGTCGAATCAATTGCTGATTCCTCTTCCATCCGCCGCAGCGCCCTCATGAGTAAAGTCCCTTACTCTACCACCATGGCGGGTGCGCGGGCGATGGTCATGGCCATAGCTTCGCTGAAAGAGGCGGGCCATGCTGGCCTTGGCGTCACGCCGCTGCAGGACTATCTGGGCAAGGCGCGGCATAAGAAAAACGCGGCCTGAAACATTCAACGAGACGCCGCAGGGATGACTGCTCAATCCATACGACCCCGCCCTCGTCGCCGCTGATTTGTGCGAGGAGGCGTTGGTCACATAGCTCAAACAACACAGCGCCAAACGGCCATGACTTGCTTTCTTGCGGCCAAATTCGTATAGCTCAATTTCTACCCTCACATGGAATGACGACAATGGAAAAAATACCCATGACAGAGCTTGGCTATCGCCGGCTTGAAAAAGAACTGAAAAACCTCAAATCCGTGGAGCGTCCGGCGATTATTCAGGCGATCGCGGAGGCGCGCGCGCATGGTGATTTATCGGAAAATGCCGAGTATCATGCGGCAAAAGAAAAACAGAGCTTCATCGAAGGCCGTATTCAGGAACTTACCTCCGTCATCTCGCGGGTGGAGGTTATCGATATTCAGGATCATGTCGCCGAGCATATAAAATTCGGCGCGACAGTGACCGTGGTGGACGAAGAAACAGAAGAAAAAATCACCTACCAGATTGTAGGCGATTACGAGGCCGACATCACCCAAGGCCGTATCTCCAATGCCGCGCCCATTGGCCGCGCTTTAATTGGCAAGAAAAAAGGGGCGAATGTCGAAGTTACCACCCCCAAAGGTCTGCGCTATTATGAGGTGCTGAAAGTGGAGTATAAATAATGCGGGGTCGCAGAGAAGCAGGGCGTCAGGGTAACGGGGATACGGGAAAACGCAGTTCCCCTCGCCTCCCCAGCTCCCTTTTCCCCCGCTCCCGCGCCGCCCTGCCCCCGCGTCCCCTTGAGGCGATATGATCCCCGTCTGGGCCTTGGTCGATGACCGTACCGGACACACCGGTCAGGTGCTCGGTGTACTCGGCAAGCTCGGCCTGCCCTACCTTCTCAAGCGACTTGAATATAATTGGAAAGTGCATTTGCCCAACCGTCTGGTGGGGGCATCCATCACTACCCTTGATACCAGCCGCAGCGCACCCATCCAGGCGCCCTGGCCGAAACTGGTCATTGCCTCGGGTCGGCGCACGATTCCGGTGGCAAAATTCATCAAGCAGCGCTCGTCTGAAACTATTGTGTGCTATCTGATGTGGCCCGGCAGTGCCCGCGATTTTGATCTGATTGCCGTACCACAACATGACGGCGATCATAAGGGCGCCAACATCCTAACCACCTTGGCCCCACTGCATGCGGTAACGCCGGAAACGCTTGCGGCGGCAAGCGAAGCATGGAGACCTCAATTCAGCCACCTGCCCCGCCCCTGGGTTGCGGTGATGCTGGGAGGAACCACGAAACATCACCATTATCAACCGGACGATTGGCGCGAACTTCTCGTGCGCGCACGCGCGCTGGCAGGGGCAGGGACGCTCCTTATCACCAGCAGTCGCCGGACGCCAATTGAGGCGCTCAATCAAATAGAACCATTATTGGCAGAGGGCCCACATCGCTTGCATCGCTGGGACCGCGACAAGGACAATCCGTATCTCGGGTTTCTGGGCTGTGCGGATGCTGTCATCGTCACCGGCGATTCCCTCTCCATGTGTGCCGAGGCCTGCGTCGCCGGCAAGCCGGTCTATATATATGCCCCGCCTAACGCCATGGCCGAAAAACACAAGCGACTCCACGAATCGTTATTTCGCAATGACTTGGCGCGGCGCGCCGATAGCGATATGACCCTACACTGGAAACCCGTTGCGCCACTGGATGATGCCGGGCGCGTGGCCTCGGAGTTGAAAGCCCGTTTCCCGCAAATTACCAATTAAAGCGACTGTGGGCTTGCAGCCGCCGAAGTTTCCCTTATATAAGACGCGCCCAACTTGGTGTCGCCTTGGTAACAAGGAGAAAAAATACGCTGCGTAGCGTAAAATACGCGCTGCGTAGGGAGTGGGCGCGGGTGGCAGCAACCATGAGTCAGTGTAGCTAAGCCAAAATGGGCATCAAAGCATTTGCTGCCCCCACCGCGACACAGGGCATAATGTAAACAAAAAGGAGCAGAGCATGAGTGTACTTGTTGGTAAAGAAGCCCCGGATTTCACCGCCAGTGCGGTGCTGGCGGATAATTCGATTAAGGCGGACTTCAACTTAAAATCCCACCTCAAGGGTAAAATGGGCGTGCTGTTTTTCTGGCCGCTCGATTTCACCTTTGTCTGCCCGTCGGAAATCATTGCCTTTGATAACCGGATTGAAGAATTCAAGAAGCGGGGCGTTGAACTCATCGGTGTATCGGTCGATTCACAATACACCCATTATGCCTGGAAAACCACGCCGGTGGATAAGGGCGGTATCGGCAACATCCGTTTCCCCATGGTGGCCGACATTACTAAATCCATCGCCCGCGATTACGACGTACTGCTGGGTAACGCCGTCGCCTTCCGCGGTACCTTCCTCATCGATAAGAAAGGGATCGTACGCCATCAAATCATCAATGATTTGCCCCTGGGGCGCAATGTCGAGGAGACACTGCGTACGATTGACGCACTGATTTTCCATGAAGAGCACGGCGAAGTCTGCCCGGCCAACTGGAAAAAAGGTGACTCGGGTATGAAGGCCACCGCCGAAGGCGTTGCCACCTACCTCAAAAACAACGCAAAAGCACTTTAGAAAAAGGCGTGGCGCGTGGCCGATGATGCGTGATACAACTGTCACGTCACACCGGCCACCCGCTACGTACCACCCTTATGGAACACCACACCCCCATTCTCATTATCGGCTCTGGTGCGGCCGGTTGCACGGCAGCAATTTATGCGGCACGGGCGGCTTTATCTCCTATCCTGGTACGCGGAATGCAACCGGGCGGCCAGCTCACCATCACCACGGAAGTGGAGAATTACCCGGGCTTCGCGACCGCGATTCAAGGCCCGTGGCTGATGGAGCAAATGGAGGCTCAGGCCGCGCATGTGGGCACAAAAATCGTGAGCGATACGATTGTTAGTGTTGATTTATCGGCGCGTCCGTTCAAAGCGGTGGGCGATTCAGGCGATATTTATTTTGGTGAAACACTGGTGATTGCCACCGGTGCTTCCGCCCGCTGGCTCGGGCTGGAAAGCGAGAAAAAGTTCCAGAATTTCGGTGTTTCGGCCTGTGCCACCTGCGACGGATTTTTCTTCAAGAAAAAAGACGTTGTCGTCCTGGGCGGCGGCAATTCCGCAGTGGAAGAAGCCTTGTTTCTCGCGAAGATATGTAATTCCGTGACGCTCATTCATCGCCGCGACAGTTTACGTGCTGAAAAAATCGGCCAGGAGCGTCTCTTTGCCACGCCTAACGTCAAGGTAATCTGGGATTCCGTCGTGGAAGAGTTTGTGGGCACGGAAAATCCACCCTCTCTTACCGGGGTGCGTATCAGAAATGTGAAAACGCGAGCAGAGTCTATTATTTCCGCGCATGGGGCCTTTGTAGCGATTGGCCATAACCCCAATACGGCACTCTTTGATGGTCAGCTCAAAATGGACGGGGATCGCTATCTCATCACCACCCCCGGCACTACAAAAACCAGCGTCGAAGGTGTATTCGCAGCGGGCGATGTGCAGGATAAAATCTACCGTCAGGCGGTGACCGCCGCCGGCACGGGCTGCATGGCCGCACTTGAGGCGCAGAAATTCTTAGAACATCATCAGGCCACCGCTAAAGCCGCGTGAAGTCACTTAATGGCGTTTTCGTTTGAATACCGTCATCGCGAGAAGGCCGCAACGTCTGCGAAGCTATCCATCTTGACTATAGGAAAGATGGATTGCCGCGCGCCCTTTGGTCGCTCGCCATGACGGGATACTTGAAAAGCCATGTAATTGCGGCGTGACATTTGGCCTGAAGCCCTTATATACTGCAGCGCAACAATCGCTCGGAGCCAGAGATGGATTGGGACAAGCTCAGAATTTTTTACAGCGTCGCGCTCAGTAAAAACCTGACCCGTGCGGGTGAGGAGCTGAACCTCTCACAATCTGCCGTCAGCCGCCAGATTTCTGCGCTTGAAGAAAAGCTCGGCATCCCACTTTTTCACCGCCATGCGCGCGGTCTCATGCTTACCGAACAGGGCGAAATTCTCTTCCGCACGGTCTCGGAAATGGTCTCACGATTACAAGTGACAGAGCATGCGCTTGCCGAATCCTCGGCGCGCCCGAAAGGTCCCTTCAAACTCACAGCACCGGCTGCATTTACCAATTTATGGCTGGCCAAACAGATGAAAGAATTCACCGATCTTTATCCTGAAATTCAGATCACCTTGATAAGTGAGGACCGCGAGCTTGATCTGACCCGCCGCGAGGCCGATGCCGCGATTCGGCTTTATCCCGCCAAGCATCCTGACCTGGTGCAGGTACCGCTGATGACACTGCATAACTCGCTTTATGCCTCAAATGACTATCTGCAAATTCACGGCGTGCCACGCAGCATTCATGATCTCGCCCAGCACCGACTTTTAGGTTTTGATACATCACTCGCGGCGCCCTTTCAGGAAGTCAACTGGCTCTATGAATCGGCGGAAGCAAAGGCACTTGGTCTTCAGCCCTATTTCAAGGTGAATTCACTGCTGGCACTGCGGGTCGCAGTAAAACAGGGTATGGGGATTGCCCCGATGCCCGATTATATCATGTATAAAACGCGGCATGTTTCGCGGGTATTGCCCGAACTTCAGGGCCCGGTGACGGATGCGTATTATCTTTATCCGCTGGAGCTTAAAAATTCTAAACGCGTGGGAGTATTCAAGCAATTCGTGCAGCAGAAAATCGCCACAGGCGGGTTTTAGCTTCGCCAGCTATACTCGCCCGTAATCGTCTTCGCGACGTTCAATGTCGTGCTCGCTGGGCTGGCCGATTTGCGTCTCACGCACGACCAGCATCTCAGATGCGTGATTCACCAGCCGATGCCAGACACCGGCGGGAATCTCTATAGACTCACCAACACTCAATTGATATTTCTTGCCGTCACACTCGACATAGGCAAGGCCCGATTCAACCACCCAATGTTCGCGGCGCTGAAAATGGCGTTGCTGCGACAGGCGGCCGCCGGGGAACACATGAAGCCGCTTGGTAATCTCGCTCGGCGCGGTGTTCAACGTCTCATAATATCCCCAGGGTCGATCGATGCGCGGCGGGCGTTTGGCATCTTGTGCCACATCAATCGCAGTGGCTTTTTCCCAGTTTTCAATCGTACCCAGATCGCTCCAGCCACAGGGCGGGCAGAGTGTCGCATAAAGATCGGGAACATAGCTCACCACCGCGCGGTCAAAAGATTCCGGCACAAAGGCGGT
>JAJTIB010000015.1 GCA_021300075.1 Rickettsiales bacterium | reverse complement strand
TCGCATTGGTCCTCAATCACCCAGCACAATACGAACCCGACTGGTTTTTTATCCGTGCCGTAAGCCATGCCGGCAAAAACTCCCGTGCGTTCAAAGAAACTCTCAAATTCGAGATAGCCCCAGCCTTTAGCAAAACATTTGCCATGCAACTCCGCCAGTGCCTTGGCGTGCGAACGCCCAACCGCATGCATCCGGTAAACCATGAACTATCCTTTTCTGAAAATCGTAATTCCCGCCGAAGTTTCGGGGTATATCTGGATTCTCTCCTGCAGCATTATCTCTAACCCCGACGATTCTGCCAGTTTTTTCAAATAATTCGCCGAATGGCCAAAGCGGCTGGTTTTTCCATTGATGCCAAAACCATCGCCAGCATAAGGTTCAACCGTCATCACCAGAATCCCCCCGGGTTTCAGCCAACGACTAATCGCCTGAATCACGACCCGCAAATCACCGATAAACTGCGCCACATTACATAAAAGCGCCACATCCAGCGAGGCCGAAGAAATGGGAATGGTTCCGGGTTGTAGTAAATTACCCTCAATAATTTCGTCAAACAGCTTGCCCTCAGCCGCTTTCATCGCGCGCGCTTCCGCCAGCATCGCCGGCGTCACATCTACCGCAATCAATCTGGCAGCCTTGCCACGCCAGGGCAGTGACGAAAGCCCAACGCCAGCGCCAAAATCCGCCACTACCAGGCCGCTGGGCGCAGCCAGAAACGGTGCAGATTTCTGCTCAAGCAACTGCGGTGCTGCATAGCGGTTATTGGTTTCCATCTCACGGTAAACATGGGAGACGGCGACAAAAAAACGCTGCACCATCGCCAACGGCATCACGCTGGGTTGCCGCTCCGCTGGCAGAAATTCCGGACCAAGCGTCGCTAGAAGATAGAGCGCTTCTTCGTGGCCAGGCGCCAAAGCCAGCACTTTACGAAACGCCTGTGCGGCCTTGGTTTTCTCGCCCAATTGAAGGTAACAAACGCCGATATTGTGCCACGCCTCAGTAAATTCCGGCGCCAGCCAGAGTGCCACGCGGAAACGCATCCGCGCATCGCGATAAAGCTGGCGGTCAGCAAACTGACAGCCAATATCAAAATTGGTCTGTGGTAAATAACGAAGCCGGTAGAGCAATGTATTTAAAAAAACGCGTGGACGATCAATAAACATCTCCCGCGCCGCCTCTTTAAGAGAGCTGAATTGCATGGTTGCCCGCTTGCCAGAATCACGCATCTCGAATACGCTCCTTATTTCCTGCTAACGCTAGCACGCGCAAGGAAGCATAGCAAATGTCTTACAGATTGGGCGCTACCACCATCAACCCCGCTGAAGTCGAGCAATTCTCACGCATTGCCGAGCAGTGGTGGGACGAAAACGGAAAATTCAAACCGTTGCATCGCATCAATCCGTTGCGGATTTCCTACATCAAGGCCCGCGCGGCAGAGCATTTTGCTATAAATGAAGGGCAGGTCCTCAGCGGCAAAACGCTCCTTGATATTGGCTGCGGCGGCGGACTCATCAGTGAGCCCATGGCGCGCCTGGGCGCTAAAGTCACCGGACTTGACGCTTCGGAGAAAAATATTGCGGTAGCGACACTCCATGCCCAGCAATCCAGACTTACAATTGATTACCGCAGTGGCAGCGCCGAGGATCTGGCGGCCACGGGCACGAACTATGACCTCGTCCTTGCACTTGAAGTCATAGAACATGTCAATCACCTCGATCTGTTCTATGACGCGCTGACCAAGCTCGTAGCCCCTGGCGGAATGCTCATACTCTCCACGCTTAACCGCACGGTAAAATCCTATCTCATGGGCATTATCGGCGCGGAATATATACTCGGCTGGCTGCCGCGCGGCACGCATGACTGGCAAAAATTCATCAAACCCTCAGAAATGCAGCGCGCATTAACGCAAAGGGGGCTTGAAATATGTGATGTAACCGGTATGGTTTTTCGTCCACAAAACTGGGAATTCGCATTAAAATCCAATGATCTGGACGTGAATTATCTGCTCGTCGCCCGCCGGCCATAATTCTTTCAAGAAATCACGATCTGTCATCAAACTGTCATCTTACCTCGATAGAATACACAGATGACACAAGAACAACCACCGCCCAAAAGCGATATCACGACTGAAGCCTATAAAGGCCCAGGAGTAGCAGTAGCGGCCGCCGGTTATATGTTTTATGCCCACTGGGTCATGGCTGCAATAGGGCTGGGTGTTGGCGCGGTTGGATCCTATTTTGGCTACAAGCACATTAACAAACTGGAGACGAGCTTACGCAACTTTCATCAAAAACATCGTACCCCAGATCATGGCTGGGGCACGCGGCTAATGGCCACTATCGCCGGCGCTATCACCAGAGCCGCACACTGGATTGCAGAAGAAATACCCGGCGCAAAACAACTGAGGAAAAGAGCCAATATCCCTGAAGAACGACTGGAAGCCGCCGTGTTTGGTGGCGGACTGCTTGGAGCCTTCGGCTTTTTCATCGCTCCTTGGGTCTATGGCGTAAAAGGTGGGCTTAGTGCCCACCAAGGCCAACAGCAATTCAAACACGCGCAGGATGAAATCCGCCATCTGCGCGAGAAACTAAAAGCGCAAGTTGAATCCTCAGCAAACACAGGCGAAACGCCCGCCAAGCATCAAGATAACATCGCAGAAAATCCGAATGAATATACCACCGCAACTCCCAAAACCAAAGTCACAAGCGAGCGCGCGCATCTCGGCTCACTGGAAAATAGCGCGGCCATCGCCCACTAGATAATTCTCACCGGAATCTGCGCGTGGCTATGACGCAGAACTGGAATCTGCGTACGGGCTTCGGCTACTTTCTTGACATCAATCTCAGCACAGATAATTCCCGGATGATCGCCATCCGCCGCCGCCAGAATCTTGCCCCAGGGATCAATAATAAGCGAATGACCATAGGTCGTGCGCCCGCCGGGATGTTCGCCACATTGCGCCGGAGCCAGCACGAAAGCGCCATTTTCAATCGCCCGCGCCCTGAGCAGCACCTCCCAATGCGCCGCACCCGTGGGTCGGGTGAAGGCCGAAGGGACGGTAAAGAGTTCTCCGCCCGCC
The DNA here is from genome assembly GCA_021300075.1 of Rickettsiales bacterium. Lineage (GTDB taxonomy): Bacteria > Pseudomonadota > Alphaproteobacteria > Rickettsiales > UBA3002 > JAFLDD01. Next base: position 9,436 of record JAJTIB010000015.1, on the reverse strand, counting down.
TGGGCGAGGGCATGATAAAGCGCTGCAAACCGCACATCGTAACAGATGGTCATGCCAATCGCTGCCAGCTTCATACGTGCCAGCACCGCCGCCTCGCCATGGCCCGCGCGCGAGGATTCGCGGTACTCGGTTCCATCCGGCAGCGTCACATCAAACAAATGCATTTTGTCATAGGTGGCGAGGATACCGGAAGGCCCAATCAGCACCGATCGGTTCAGCGGTAAATCGCGCCCAGGAAGTTCAGCGCGGATCGAGCCCACCAGAAGATGAACTTTATGCTGCGCGGCGGCATCTTTTGCCCAGCAAATGCCGGGATGGCTCTCCATCGGATAAATCCCGCCTCCCGCCATACCCTCGCGGCGCATCGAAAAACAATTCTCCGGCAAGGCAATAAACTGCGCCTTCTCTGCCAGCGCTTCGCGCAGCAATTTCTCAGCCTGAGCGATATTTGCGGCGACGTCCTCGCCACTATTCATCTGAATGCAGGCGGCGATAAAGCTCATAAATGCCGCACTGTCCGCGCCAATGTCAGCGCATAGATTTTTTGCGCCCCGGCATTTCTTAACGTCTGCGCGCAGGCATTGATTGTTGCGCCGGTGGTCATCACATCATCGACCAGCAGCACCCGTTTACCGGCAATCTGCGGCAGAAATTTTTTCGGCACGGCAAAGGCATGTTTGAGATTTAACAGCCGCTCTTCCCGCCGCATACGCGCCTGCGAGCGGGTCGGGCGCACGCGGCGCAGCAATTGTGGCGCGCAAGCAATGCCTGTCAGTTGCTCGAGCGCATAGGCGAGCCAGGCCGCCTGATTATAACGCCGCAATATCAGGCGCCGCCAATGCAGCGGCACGGGAATGATCACCTCACTATCCGCAAGCAGGTCCTGGCCGGCACGGGTAAGCCACTGTGCATAGCGCGACAGGCCAATCATCCGATCATGGTATTTGAGCTGATGAATGAGTTTGCCCGTAACTTCGCCATACACCAGTGCCGAACGCGCCACATCAAAGCGCGGCGGATGGTCGAGGCAGTCAGGACATAGTGCCCCCTGCCCCATCGATACGGTAAAGGGAATACCGCACGCCGCACAACACGGATCGCCGATGAGATGCAGATCACCAAAACACGCACTGCATAAATGTCCCTGTGCCGCCACCGGCATCTGACAGCTCGGGCAGCGCGGCGGGTAGAGATGGTCAAGCGCCCATTGGCCAAAAGCACGCACGGGCACACGCATGGCGGTGAGGCTGGTCATGCGACTAAGAGTATTATAGAAGAGGTAAGATGCAACCGTTGATTTTTAATCCCGCCTTAATTGCGCTCCACCAGCGACGCGCTGCACCGCGATTTTATGCCCATGACGCGCTTTGGCAGGTCATGTGTGCGCGGCTTAAAGAACGTCTTGATGAAATTCATCATGGCACAGCGACGCGCTTACTGCTTGCGCCTACGGCTGCGGAAAATCTGGATTTACAGCGGCATCCGCCTCAGGAATTACTCGGCCTTACGCCGCAACATTATGATGCCATCGCGAGCCTCGGCGTACTGCATCTGATGAATGATGTCGTGGGCCAGCTCGTGCAAATGCGCCTTGCTCTCACACCCGGCGGCTTGCTCCTGGCCCTCTTTCCTGGAGGGGCGAGCTTACAGGAACTGCGCGCCTCCCTCGCTTATGCCGAGAGCGAATTGATGGGCGGAATTTCGCCTCGGGTCGCGCCATTTCTTGATCCGCGCGAGGCAGGAAATCTATTAACACGTGCTGGATTCAAGGAGCCGGTGATTGACAGTGAAACCATCACCCTGACCTATCCGGACCTTCGCGCATTGATGCATGAATTGCGGGGCATGGGGCAAGCCAACCCACTCACAGATGCTCGCAAGAATTTCACGCCGCGCGGGTTGTTTGCGCGCGCCGAATCTTACTACCGCTGCGAATTCGGCGACGAAGATGGCCGCCTGCCAATGACGGTGGAGTTGCTGACGCTGACGGCCTGGGCGTAGGGGGTAGCCGTGAGCCGTGAGCCGTGAGGTTTTAGCTTTGATGAGCAAGTGGCGTATGTTTGCCCCTTGCTCTGTGAGAGCTAAAAACTCATAGCTCATAGCTCTTGGCTAGAACTTCAGGGCTAAAGGCTATCCTCCAGCGCCGCGATAAGCGGAAGATCCGCCGGGGGCATGGGTAGGGCGCGCATGTCGCGCGGATATTTCCAGATAAGCTGTGTGTGTTCCGTAGCGGTTGGAATCCCCTCCCACCGGCGGGCGATGTAAAGCAGCATGACGAGATGAAATGCCTCATATTCATGGCTGACGAAGGTAAGGGGCGCGAAACAATGCGCGCAGAGTTCAATCCCTAATTCTTCGCGCATTTCACGGATGAGTGCGGCCTCTGGCGTTTCCCCCGGCTCCAGCTTGCCACCAGGAAATTCCCATAATCCCGCCATGGCTTTGCCCTCAGGGCGCTGTGCCAGCAGAACCCGTCCGTCGGCATCGACGAGGGCAGCAGCGACGACGGTGACAATTTTTTTCATCTGCGATGCGCCTCAAACCATGAGCTTTGAGGTTTTAGCTTTTCTTACATAAGAAGCAAGGACGGTTGCACCCTGATATATGGCTGAAACCTCAAGGCTCTCGGCTCATGGCTTTCTTAAGATCTATAATCGGCATTAATCGAGATATATCCATGTGTCAGGTCGCAGGTCCAAACCGTCGCCTTGCCACTACCCAGCCCAATATCGGCAGCAAGGTGAATCTCCCGCCCCTGCATATGGGCGGCAACAGGGGCTTCGTCATACTGAGCGACGCGCTCGCCGTCTTTGGCAATGACAACGCCGCCAATCGCGATTGCCAGCCGGTCACGATCCACTTCCTCACCGCTTTTGCCCACCGCCATCACAATACGCCCCCAGTTGGCGTCTTCCCCCGCAATCGCAGTTTTAACCAGTGGCGAGTTGGCAATGCTGAGCGCAATGCGTCTGGCCGCCGTATCGCTTTTCGCGCCGGTCACCTCGACCGTGATAAATTTCTGCGCCCCCTCACCATCTTTTGCGACAAGCTGCGCCAGCTCAATCATCAGCGAATCAAGCGCCGCCTGGAACACTGCCGCGCGCGGGTCGTGCATGCTGGTGATAGCGGCCACGGGCGCTTTGCCGGTGGCAAACAGCATCAGGCTGTCGCTGGTGGAAGTGTCGCCATCCACCGTCATGCAGTTGAAACTTTTGTTGCAGCTTTGCTGCAGCATCTGTTGCAGCACGGGTGCAGCAATCGGTGCGTCCGTCGCGATGAAGCTGAGCATGGTGGCCATGTCAGGCGCAATCATGCCGGAGCCTTTGGCAATTCCGTTGAGTCGCACCACGCCGTCACTGAGCACGATTTCGCGGTTGGCCGCTTTGGGAAAAGTATCCGTCGTCATTGTTGCCCGCGCGGCTTCAGCCCAGCCATCCCCGCCAAGTCCGGCTATTAATGATGGTATAACAGCAATGATTTTTTCGGCGGGCAGAGGCTCGCCAATCACACCGGTTGAAGCTACAAAAACTTCTGCCGCCGAACAGTCCATGGCTTGCGCTACCGCCGCCACCGATTGTTCCACCGTGACCACGCCGCGCTGGCCAGTAAACGCATTAGCATTGCCGGAATTTACCAGTAGCGCCCGCCCCTGATGCCCAGGCAGCTGCGCCCGACACCAATCCACCGCTGCGGAGGGAGTAAGCGAATTGGTAAAGACCCCAGCCGCAACCGTCCCCGGTGCAAAGGTCATGAGCAACACATCCGTACGTCCCGGTGTTTTGATGCCCGCCCGCGCGGTCGCTATCTGCACCCCTTCAACGGCAGGTAAGGCATGCAATGATACAGGCGCGAGCGGGGAAACTGGAAGCGGCTTAGTCATTGCTTTCAAGTTTTGCCGGATTTTTATCGAACGCCATTTCCTTACCCTTGGGCGTGAAATAGCTGATATCCGCCGCGTTCAGGAGGCCGCTCACATAGCTGCCGAGCTTTTTATCGCGTAGATCACTGGCGATTTCATCCCGCGCTTCGTTCAGTGTTGGAATGGTAACGGGGCGACGATCTTCGACCTTAATCACATGCCAGCCAAAAGGGGATTCCACGGGTTTTGATGTTTCACCTTTTTTCAGGCTGAAAGCAGCGTTGGCAAAAGGCTTTACCATTTTATCATGCGTAAAATAACCTAGATCACCCCCCTGACCGGCGCTGGCTGGATCTTTTGAAAATTCCTCGGCCAGTTTGGCGAAGTCCCCACCATCCTCAATTTTATCGTAAAGATCGTCGGCCTCTTTTTCAGTGGCGACAAGAATATGGCGGGCGCGGACTTCCTCCTCGCCGGAGAGTTTTTTGACCAACTGTTCGTAAGCCGACTTGATATCGGCTTCGCTGATGAGGCTTGCAGTTCTCTGGTCAAGAAACGCCCGGAGAACAATTTTGCGCTTGGCGTCTTCAATTTTCTGCTGCACAGATGCAATCTTATCCGTACCTTGTTTCTCGGCCTCGATGAGAATCAGTTTCTCAGTAATGATTCCACGCAATACATTCTGGCGCACAGTCTCATTGGCGGTGTCAAATTCAGGCGCAGTGCCAGGCGGAAAAAGCGCCTCCCAGCTGCGCTCAACCTCGGCAGCAGAGATGTTCTGACCATTGACTTTAATCATGACATAATCGTCAAGTGCAAGGGCTGTGGCGGGCGCAAAAAGGACAAAAGCGGCGAGGAAGCGGATTTTCATGCGGTTACTCCGTTTGAATCGCAGATGTGGCATAAATTCATGGCGGTTTCAAGGGATTCCATTGACACGCTGCTGCCAAATCCCTATCTCTCCCGCTCATTGACCCCCTGAGGCAAATCCCGATGATTGGCGGTATCGCAAAAAAAATTTTCGGCAGCGCAAATGAGCGGCTCATCCGCTCGCTCGAACGCGAGGTCGCGGCCATTAATGCGCTTGAGCCATCAATGGTGGCCTTAAGCGATGACGAACTGCGCGCTAAAACCACCGAGTTTCGAGCAGAACTCGCCAAAGGGGTCGCGACCGACTCCCTGCTCGTACCCGCCTTTGCGGTAGTGCGCGAGGCTGCGAAGCGGGTCCTTAACATGCGCCACTTCGATGTGCAGTTGATTGGTGGCATGGTACAGCATCGCGGTATGATCACGGAGATGAAAACCGGTGAAGGAAAAACGCTGGTCGCAACCCTCTCGGCTTATCTCAACGCCCTGTCCGGTAAGGGCGTGCATATCGTCACCGTCAATGACTACCTCGCCCGCCGCGATGCGGAATGGATGGGTAAAGTTTACAGCTTCCTGGATCTCACGGTCGGCGTGATTCATCATGGTCTCGAAGACCACGCGCGTCAGGCCGCCTACCGCGCCGATATCACTTACGCCACCAATAACGAGCTGGGCTTTGATTATCTGCGTGATAACATGAAATACAGCCGCGAGGAGATGGTGCAGCGCGCCTTTCATTACGCGATTATCGACGAGGTGGATTCGATTTTGATTGATGAGGCGCGCACCCCGCTCATCATTTCCGGGCCTACCGAAGATAATTCTGAAATGTACAAGCACGTCAACGTGCTTATTCCGAAGATCGGACCCGAACATTACGACAAGGATGAAAAATCGCGATCCGTCACGCTCAATGAGGTCGGGGTGGCGCGGATGGAAGAATTGCTGGTCGAAGCCCGGCTGATGGAGGCGGGCACTGGACTTTACGATATCACCAATGTCAGTCTGGTACACCACGTTAATCAGGCACTGCGCGCGCACAAGCTCTTCAGCCTCGATACAGATTATATCGTGAAAGACGGAAAGGTCATCATCATCGACGAATTCACCGGACGAATGATGGAGGGACGACGCTATTCCGAAGGTCTGCATCAGGCGCTCGAAGCCAAGGAGGGCGTAGCTATTCAGAACGAGAACCAGACTCTGGCCTCAATCACCTTTCAGAATTATTTCCGCCTCTACCCCAAACTGGCCGGCATGACGGGTACCGCCATGACAGAATCGGCCGAATTCGGCGATATCTATAAACTCGAAGTGGTCGAAATCCCCACCAACGTCCCCGTCATCCGCAAGGATTATGACGACGAAATTTACCGCAGCTCCGATGAGCGCGACAAAGCCGTGATCGCCCTCATCGAGGAGTGCCACGCTCGTAAACAGCCAGTGCTGGTAGGTACGGTGAGCATTGAGAAATCCGAGGCGTTTTCCAAACGCCTTAAAAAAGCAGGCATCGCCCATCAGGTCTTAAACGCCCGTTACCACGAGCAGGAGGCCTATATCATCGCTCAGGCCGGCCAGCCCGGAGCAGTGACAATTGCCACCAACATGGCCGGACGTGGTACCGACATCATGCTCGGCGGCAATGCCGCCATGCGTGTCAAAAAAGAGTTAGGCGAAATGCCCGATGCCGGCCGCGCGGAAATGATCCGCGCCGCCACCGCTCGCGATAAGGAGATTGTAAAAGAGGCAGGCGGGCTTTACGTGATTGCGACCGAACGCCACGAATCCCGCCGCATTGATAACCAGTTACGCGGCCGCTCTGGCCGGCAGGGTGACCCCGGCGCATCCAAATTCTTCCTCTCACTGGAAGATGATCTGATGCGGATTTTCGGCTCCGAACGTATGGATTCGGTGCTGCAGAAACTCGGCCTCAAAGAGGGCGAAGCCATCCTCCACCCGTGGATGAATAAGGCAATCGAACGTGCACAAAGCAAGGTTGAACAACGCAATTACGAGATTCGTAAAACGCTTCTGAAATTTGATGACGTGATGAACGACCAGCGCAAAGTCATTTATGAACAGCGCATTGAATTGATGGAAGCACAGGAAGTGAGCGAAACAATCCAGCTCATGCGCGAGGACGTCAACCGGCATCTGGTGAAAACCCACATCCCGCCCGGCGCCTATGCTGAAGCCTGGGATCCGGTGACCCTGCGACATGAAGTATTCCGTATTTACGGCCTCGAACTGCCCATTGAAGACTGGGCGCGTGAAGAAGGCATCGCCGACGAGGAAATCTATCAGCGCCTCGAAGCCGCAACGACCGAACTGCTCGATAAAAAATCCAGCGCCTTCCCGCCGCATATTTATCAGATTGCCGAAAAGCGCCTGTTACTTCAGACCCTCGACCAGCTTTGGAAAGACCATCTGCTCTCGCTTGACCATCTGCGTCAGGGTATTAATCTGCGCGCCTACGCGCAGCGCGACCCCCTCAATGAATATAATCAGGAAGCCTTTGGTCTGTTTGAGTATATGCTCAACCATATGCGCGAAGTGATGATGGAGCGCCTGTCGCGCATGCAACTTCGGATCGAGCTTGATGAAGAGCTGATGAAACAAACGCCCCGGCAGATCATGCGCGAGTCACGGCAGGACCCGGCGCTTGCCCCTGCCGAGCCGGAGCGGCCACAGCCCATGGCCTACCACACACCGCTCAGGAACCACGTAGCCGCCGCCGCGCGGAACCCAAGCGACCCCTCGACCTGGGGAAAAGTCGCCCGCAACGAACCCTGCCCCTGCGGCTCAGGCAAGAAATTCAAACATTGCCACGGCGCGACAACATGATCGCCTTAACGCAGCCATAAGCGGCCACCGCGCCCCAGCAGATTTCGAGCAGGAAAATCGGCAGATTCCAGTCATGGCTCAAGGATATCAGCATCGCCACCGCCCCCACCAGATTACACAAATGGAGACGCAGCATTGTGCCGTCCCACTTACCAAGCGAAGTCATGGCGTAAGCAGTCGTGAACAAGAGCGGCCCCACTAGCCCAATCGCGTTGTAAATCCAGCCCTCCATTATTTGCTCCGCACTTTGCGGATGCGCCAGAGCGCCGTGAGGCTGAGTATAATCCACACCACCTGCGATACGACCGCCGGCAGGTTCCATTGCACCATGAGCGACGCCAGCAACATAGCAGTGGCAAGAATATTGAGCCAGTAATAGCGCGGGTCGTCCTTATTCAGCCGGCCCGAGGCTAGAGCAAAATAAGCGGCGAGCACCAGCATGCTGCCGATGAGCCCCAGAACTATCAGAAAAGATTCCACCTAGGCGGCGGTCTTTTTGAGCATCGCCAGCAACTGATCTTTCAAGTGCAGGCGGGTTTTCTTGCGCTGCTCGACCACGTCATCGGCCGCATTTTCGATACCGGTTTCCATCCGCGCCAGCTCCTTGCAGACAGCTTCGTAATCCCCGTAGAGCTTGCGGAAATGTGCGTCCGACCCTTTAAGTAGGTGGATGCGGTCTTTATATTCCGGAAGCTCGGCAGCTAGATCGTGATGTTCATAGGGGTTCATGGTTCGCTCCTTTGGGGTTAAAAATTTCTACGCCGCGTCGCTGCCTTTTTCGGCCTGTTCCTCAATCAGTTTTTTCGCCTTCGGCGATAACTGAATATGCAGTTCACGTAGTTGCTTTTCACTCACCGTATTGGGGGCGTTCATCAGCAGATCCTGCGCCTGCTGGTTCATTGGGAAACAAATCACCTCGCGGATATTGGGCTCATTCGCAAGCAACATCACCATTCGGTCAACGCCAGGGGCAAGGCCACCATGCGGCGGCGCACCATAATGAAAGGCACGAAACAATGCGGCGAATTTATCCTCGACATCGGCCTTAGTATAGCCCGCGATTTCAAACGCCTTGACCATCAATTCCGGCTTATGGTTACGAATCGCACCCGAGGAAAGCTCAACGCCGTTGCACACAATATCATACTGGAAGGCTTTGATTGCGAGTAGTTTTTCTTTATTACCTTCGGCTTGTTGCAGTGCAGCAATTCCTCCCTGCGGCATCGAGAACGGGTTATGCGAGAAGTCGATTTTCTTCTCCTCCTCGTTCCATTCGAAATAGGGGAAATCCACCACCCAACAGAATTTGAAGACACTTTGGTCGATGAGGTTCAGCTGCTCGCCCAGATTGGTACGCACCTTGCCGGCAATATTCGCGGCCTCATTCGCTGAGCCGGAGCTGAAAAATACCGCATCACCATTACTGAGTCCCAGCCGCGTTTTGAGCGCGGCGGTTTTGTCGGGGCTTAAAAACTTCGCAATCGGCCCCTTGCCTGCACCCTCAGTGTCAAACCCGATATAGGCCAGACCTTTGGCGCCATGCGACTTGGCGAATTCAATCATATTGTCAAAAAAGCTGCGCGGCTTATCGGCACAACCAGATGCGGGAATCGCGCGAATCACCCCGCCTGATTTCATCACCGCATTGAAAATCGCAAATTCGGAACCCGCCCAGATATCGCTGACATCTGCGATTTTCAGGGGATTCCTAAGATCCGGCTTGTCGGAGCCGTAGGTCAGCATCGCCTCATCATAGGAGATGTGCGGGAAATTCGGGTCCACTTTTTTGCCGTCCGCAAATTGTTCGAACACGCCGCGCAGCACCGGCTCAATCGCCGCGAACACATCCTCCTGCGTCACGAAACT
>JAJTIB010000003.1 GCA_021300075.1 Rickettsiales bacterium | reverse complement strand
CGCGCAGAGAAGCCCTCCCTCACCATCAAAGACCATGCGATGTTCTCCTGGATGCCGATGGATCTCGCAAAGCTCATTCTGGGTGATCAATTTCATGCACTTGTGCCCAGTGAAATTCAACCTTCCCTTATTAATCTGCCAAAAGTCGAAACCCGCCCTGCCGAAACCGCACTCACCCAAGACGCAGCAAATAACCCCGCAGCAGTGGCCACTTTGCCAGCAGCCGTCAATGCTCAGACGGTAAGCGGCACTGACTCCGCCAGCAGCAAACCCGTGCCCACCAATGCAGTCTCAGCCATCACCCATGATGGCGCGCAACTGCCAACCAATGCCATGCTCGCCATGCACGGAACAAAATCGACCCAACTCGGTGCGATGATGTAGCGTTTTGACCCCTCGACAATTTTCATGAAACGCGCTATCAGCGCGGGATGAACACAGATTCACCCATTACCATCAGCAGCTTTTATCATTTCGCGCCGATGCAAGATCTAAGCGAGCTGAAGCGCCGTCTGCTTTCCGAAATGAAACTCCAGGACATCAAGGGCACAATTACGCTGGCCCCCGAAGGTATCAACGCCACGATTGCAGGTGCACCCCCTGCCCTCGCCCGCCTCCATGCGCTGCTGCGATCTCTTCCAATGCTTCGCGATCTCGCGCCACGACTGAGCCATTTCTCCGCCATGCCCTTCGGCCGCAGCAAAGTAAAAGTAAAACGCGAGCTGATTACGCTTGGTGCATCCGCCGACCCCAGCTTCTGCGTAGGCCGCTATGTTGCCCCCGAGGACTGGAACGCCCTTATCTCCCAAGCCGATGTTACTACCATTGATACCCGCAACGACTATGAATATGCACTCGGGCATTTCGCAGGTGCGGTGAATCCCGCCACCCGCCATTTCAAGCAGATGGTGAAGTTCACCGCGCAGTATCTCGACCCCGTAAAAACCCCAAAGATCGCCATGTATTGTACCGGCGGCATACGCTGCGAAAAATACTCGTCCTATTTACTCACTCAAGGGTTCTCAGAAGTCTACCATCTGCGCGGCGGCGTCCTCGCTTATCTTGAAACGATTCCCAAAGAAGCGAGCCTCTGGCAGGGGCAATGCTATGTATTCGATGAGCGCGTGGCGGTGGGGCATGGCCTCACCAAATCCGAAGGCGTTCTGATGTGTCGCTGTGGCCGCGCGTATTATGAAGGCGAAGCGTGTATCTGCGCCAAGGCGGCGGCATGAGCAGCCTGTGCCCTAATTGCCGCAAGCCGAGCCAATCGGAATTTCATCCCTTCTGCTCGCACCGCTGCCGCGAGGTGGATTTGAACCGCTGGTTCACCGGCGCCTATGCCGTACCCGCCATGGAGCTCGACGACCCCGAGCAGGAAGCACTAGACGCCGCCCTTGAAGCCGAGTCCAAGCCAGACAACCAGCAATGACTTGCCAAGCGGATTTTGGTTTAGTATAGCCCAGCGCTCAAGATTCTGTGTTGCATTACCTCAGATGTGCCTCGATAGCTCAGTTGGTAGAGCAAGGGATTGAAAATCCCTGTGTCGCTGGTTCGATTCCGGCTCGAGGCACCACTTAGATTTTCTTAGCGGCTTTGCCGCTTAGAAAATCAAGTGCCCTGCGTAGCCTTCAGGCGAGGCATGGGCGAGGGTCGAACTGGCCAAACATCAATTGCTAAAATATCACCGCAGCACCGCACCCACCGCCGCCGCAGCGGCGATAATTGCGCTGGCGACCTTCTCGATTTCCGCATCGGTCAGTGTGCGGTCATCCGCCTGCAATGTCACGGACAGGGCGATTGACTTCTTGCCTTCGGGCAGATTCTTTCCCTGATAGACATCGAAGATGCTGACCGAACGGATCAAAGTTTTTTCTGCCTTGTTTACGGCAGCGAGAAGGTCAGAGGAAGGGGTAGCCATATCCAGCACAAAGGCGAAATCACGAGTGACTGGTTGGTAGTCAGAGACGCTGAGGGCCTTGCGCCTGACGGCTTTGGGCAGGGGCACGCCGTCAAGGAATAGTTCAAACGCCATCACGGGAGTCTCGCCGCCAAGCGTTTTGAGGGTAGCGGGATGTAACTCGCCAAAATGGCCCAAGATATTTTTCGGGCCAAGGGTAAGCGTGCCCGCGCGACCGGGGTGATACCAGCTTGGCACATGGCGGGTGACGGTGAGTTTTGCCGTATCGATACCGGCCGCTTCAAGCAGTGCGAAAAGATCGGCTTTCGCATCGAGCCATTCCACCGACGGTGAACCTTGCCAGGACAGGCCATCCCTGAGACCACTGCGTACCCCGGCGAGGACGGTTTTCTGGCCTTCCGGCGCAGTATCGCGAAACACTGCGCCTGCTTCAAACAGCGCAATCCGCGATTGTCCCCGTGCTTCATTACGAATGACGGCGCTGACCAGATGCGGCAGCAGGCTTGGGCGCATCACCGCTAAATCGGCACTGATGGGGTTGATGAGTTGAAGCGCCTCATGCTGGCCGCCAAAGGCCGTGGCTTCCAGGGCAGAACAAAAGCCCCAGGCGTGGGTTTCGTGCAAGCCACGCGCGGCGGCGGTGCGGCGCAGGTTGGCAAGGCGCTGCTGCGTGGCGCTCAAGGCGGGTGCTCCGACAGACGCAGGTTTGGGGAGTGGGACAGCGGGAATCGCGTCATATCCCGTTATCCGCAGCACTTCCTCAGCAAGATCAGCGGCAAGCGCCACGTCATGCCGCCAGCTTGGAGCTTTGACCTTGTCGCGCACAAATTCAAACCCCAGATCGGTGAGGATTTTTTGCATTTTTGCGGGCGGAATATCCGTGCCGCCCAGGGCATTGATAGCGGCGGCATCAAAGACAATGGGCGCGCGGGTATCGACAACATTTCCCGCCAGTTTCGCCTCCGTCGCCGTACCGCCGCAAAGCTCCAGAATCATTTCTGTTGCACGCTGATTCGCCAGTTCCACAAACACAGCATCTACACCGCGTTCAAACCGTGCGCGCGCGTCCGATTCGATCTGGTGGTGGCGGCCGCTTTTCGCGATGAGAATGGGGTCAAATACCGCCACTTCCAGCAGAATATCGGTAGTCGCGTCCGTCACGCCACTTTGCATGCCACCCATGATGCCGGCCAATGCCAGCGCTTTTTTACTATCCGCAATCACCATGTCGCTCACATCGAGCAGGTAGGTTTTATCATTAAGCGCGGCGAGGGTTTCGCCAGGATGGGCGCTTCTGACCTGAATCTCGCCCTCAATTTTCGCGAGATCAAACACATGAAGCGGGCGGCCAAAGGCGAGGGTGAAATAATTGGTGATATCCACCAACGCCGAAATCGGGCGCATTCCGGCGGCCTCTAAGATACGCTGCATCCATACTGGCGAGGCGCCATTTTTCACGCCGCGAATCACACGGCCCGAAAATGCACTGCAGCCCATATGACGAAGCGTCAGTTCCAGCGGGAATGCTCCGGACTCTTTGATTGCAGGAACGCAAAGTGGCTTGAGCGAACCCAGGCCTGCTGCCGCCAGATCGCGGGCGATGCCGTACACGCCCATGCAGTCGCCACGATTGGCGGTAATAGCAACATCCAGCACCGGGTCTCCCAGACCCAGTACCGAAATAATCGAGTCACCAATTTTTGCGTCCGCTGGCAACTCGATGATACCGGCACTATCGCCGCTCAAGCCCAGCTCATCCGCCGAGCAGAGCATGCCTTGTGATTCCACATCGCGGATTTTGGATTTTTTGATTTCAAATCCGCCCTTGGGAATAATCGCGCCCACTGACGCCAGCGCCACTTTAATCCCCGCACGCGCATTGGGCGCGCCACAGACAATCTGCAATTCGCCTGTTGCCGTTTTCACTTTGCAGACGCGCAGTTTATCGGCATTGGGATGCTGCGTCGCCTCCAGAATCTCGGCCACCACAAAGGGCTTGAGCGCCTGAGACGGATCGTGGATCGCTTCAACCTCAAGGCCGATATTTGTAGCTGTGGCGGCGATTTCTGCGAGGGATTTTTGAGTGATGAGAAACCGCGTAAGTAGCGAAAGGGGGAATTTCATGCGCCCACCCCCTTAATGAGCGAGGGAATATCAAACGGCGCAAAACCGTAATGTGATAGCCAGCGCTGGTCGCCTGCGAACATGGTGCGTAAATCGGGGATGTTGTATTTGAGCATGGCGAGGCGCTCAATGCCGAAACCAAAAGCGAAGCCCTGCCACTCCTTAGGGTCAAGCCCGCAATTGGTGAATACATTCGGGTGCACCATGCCGCAACCGGCCACTTCAAGCCAATCATCGCCCTCGCCAATCACAAGCGCGTCGCGCCCGCGTTTGCAGCCGATATCGACTTCGGCGGAAGGTTCGGTGAACGGGAAAAAACTGGCGCGCAGACGCATCGGCACGGTTTCAAGCCCGAAAAACGCGGCCAGCACGTCGCTCAGTAGCCCCTTCAGATGCCCCATATGAATGTTTTTCTCAATCACCAGCCCCTCAATCTGGTGGAACATGGGCGTATGCGTCATGTCCGAATCTGAACGGTAAGTACTGCCGGGCGCAATGATGCGAATCGGCGGCGTTTCGTTACGCATCGTGCGGATCTGCACAGGGCTGGTGTGCGTTCGAAGGACGGGATGGGGCTGCCCCGCCCCGCCCTTCAGATAAAACGTGTCATGCATCTGCCGCGCGGGGTGGGATTCCGGAATATTGAGAGCTGTGAAATTATGGAAGTCGTCCTCAATCTCGGGGCCTTCGGCCACGCGAAAGCCGAAATCAGCGAAAATCGCCGTGAGTTCCTCTGTCACTTGCGTGATCGGGTGAATCGAACCACGCGGCGCGGGGCGCGGCGGTAGTGAAATATCCACTGATTCGCTGACTAAACGAGCGTTTAGTTCTGCGCGCTCTAACGTTGATTTCTTACTTTCAATTGCTTCGGTAATCGCTTCTTTGATCGCATTAACTTCCGCACCTTTTCTTTTGCGTTCCTCCGCTGAGAGCGACCCAAGTGTTTTGAGCTCAGCGGTGAGTAACCCTTGCTTGCCCAGATACTGCACGCGCACATCTTCAAGCGCCTTAACGGTCGCGGCCTGGGTAATCGCGGTAAGGGCCTGAGTGTGAAGGGTGGGTGTGGTCATGAAAGGCTTATAGTTGATTTTTTATTCCCTTGGAAAGCGGGATTGATGAGGTTCATGTGAGCAGCGGAGCGAATTACGCAGAGTTGCGCGTCACGGCAACAATCACCCTCACCCAGCTTCGGCTATGCTCTCTACGTTCACTAAGCCTGCACAACCCTCTCCCGCAAGCAGGAGAGGGCATTTACACGGATCATTCGATTATCGATTATCGATCATCGGATCATTGCGCCTATGCCTTAAGCGCGGCGGAGGCCTGGTCTGCCAGTGCCTTGAACATTGCTGCGTCTTTGACGGCGATATCGGCCAGCACTTTGCGGTCGATGACCACGCCGGCCTTATTCAGACCATTGACGAACTGCGAATACACAAGGCCGTGCTCGCGCGCGGCGGCATTGATGCGCTGAATCCACAAAGCGCGGAAATTGCGCTTACGGGCGCGACGGTCGCGGTACTGGTAGCGCAGGCCTTTTTCGACCTTCTCTACGGCGACGCGGAAGCAGTTCTTAGCGCGGCCGCGATAGCCCTTCGCCATTTTGAGGATTTTTTTGTGGCGCTTGCGGGCCACGACGCTGCGTTTAATATGTGCCATGTTTCTCTCCTTTGATGTCCAGATAATCCGATGATCGGATGATCCGTGGGAATGCGTTTTTCACTAAAAATCACGGATCATCAGATTATCTGATCATCCGATCATCCTCCTATCCGTAGGGGAGGAATTGTTTGACGATTCTGGCATCCGACTCATTGAGAATCGTAGTGCCACGCTGATCGCGGATAAACCGCTTCGAGCGCCGACGCATCATATGGCGTTTACCGGCTTGGTTGGCTTTCACCTTCCCGGTCGCGGTGAAGGAGAAACGCTTCTTCGCCCCGCTTTTACTCTTCAGTTTCGGCATTTGGTGCTCCATTTTTAAATGCTTCCGGCTTGGGCTTCTGCCCTCGCCATGAAGCGTGCTCAAGGCTGACTCGGCCAGCTGGCCTCGTATGACCTTGTTTTTAAATCATCCCAACTCTGGCTTCTGCTCTCGCATAACCTTGCCGGGATAGGCCACATTGGCCACTCGTTTATTGGCTCCCAAGGCATGCCATACGCCCGGAACCAACCCCTCTTACAAGGGGACGCGCTGTATAACCTTGTTTTTTGGGGTTGGCAAGGGG
>JAJTIB010000056.1 GCA_021300075.1 Rickettsiales bacterium | reverse complement strand
ATTAAATCACTGCAGGGTGATCATAACGCTCAGAATGCCGCCGCCGCCTATGCTGCCGCCTTTGTCCATGGGTTAAGCCATGAGGTGATTATGGCGGCCATGCAGACCTTCCCGGGACTTGCACATCGGATGCAATGGCTGGGTGCGCGGCGTGGCGTTCAATATGTGAATGACAGTAAAGCGACCAATGCCAACGCCACTGAGAAGGCGCTGATGACCTATGACAATATTTACTGGATTTTAGGCGGAATTCCTAAAGAGGGTGGGATCACTTCCCTCACTAAATATTTCCCGAAAATCCGCCATGCCTACATCATCGGCGAAGCAATTGCTTCCTTTCCCCAGGTGTTCGGGGAGCAGGTGCTGCATGCGAATTACCCCTCCCTTACCAGGGCTTTTGACGAGGCGCGTGCCGATGCCGAGCGCGAAAAGTACCCCGGCGCCGTGGTGCTGTTATCGCCGGCCTGTGCCTCGTTTGATCAGTTCAAGAATTTCGAAGAACGCGGTCAGGCGTTTGTGCAGTTGTTCAAACAGATTTAGAGGATGATTGAAACTTAACTTACATCTGGATAGGCGCAATACTACGGCGCTTGGACGTTGGTGGTGGACGCTCGATCGCCCGGCATTTTTTGCGATGATGGCGCTGGTGTCGATTGGCGTATTTCTGGTCGCGGCTGCAAGCCCCCCCGTGGCACTGCGTCTGGGCTATTCTGAGTTTCATTTTGTCACCCGCCATCAGATTTTTCTGATCTTCGCCGTGCTGCTGCTTGTGATGGTTTCGGCGCTCCCTATCCTCCAGGTGCGTCGCCTTTCGATGTTGATATTGTTCCCAAGCCTGATAGCGATGGCGCTGCTCCCTTTGATCGGATTTGAGAATAAAGGTGCGGTGCGCTGGATACATTTTGCGGGTATATCCATCCAGCCTTCCGAATTCATGAAACCCTGTTTTGCGGTCGTGGCGGCATGGATTTTTACCTTGCGCTATCGCCTTGAGAGATTCCCCAGCTTTCGCCTCGCTACAGCGCTTTATGGCGCGATCGTTTTTCTGCTGATTCTGCAGCCGGATTTCGGCATGATTGTGACCGTCTCCGCGATGTTTGCCGTGCAGTTTTTCCTCGCCGGAATGCCGCTCAAATGGGTTCTGGGGATGGTTCTGATCGCGGTGATTGGCGTATTCGTCGCGTATCACAGTTTTGGCCATGTTGCCGGTCGCATCGATCGCTTCCTTGACCCCAGTTCGGGTGATAATTATCAGGTGGAGGTCGCGCTCAAAGCCTTTACCAAGGGCGGATTTCTGGGCGCAGGGCCGGGCGAGGGTGTGGTCAAACAACATATTCCTGATGCCCATACGGATTTTATTTTTGCGGTCGCCGGTGAGGAATTCGGGCTCATCTTCTGCCTTATAATTGTGGCGATTTTCGCCTTTATTGTGGTGCGCGGATTTCTGCATCTTGGGCAGGAGGAAGATTTATTTACCATTCTTGCCGCCGCTGGGCTGCTCACGCAATTCGGTGTGCAGGCGATAGTGAATATGGGGGTTGCGGTGAACCTTCTGCCCGCCAAAGGCATGACGCTGCCGTTCTTAAGCTATGGTGGCTCGTCGCTCATGGCCATGGCGCTGGGGATGGGGGTGCTGTTGGCGCTGACTCGAAAACAGTTTGGTCGAGCAAAAATCTAAATTCGCTTGCGTTTGTGCGGGCGGGGTCACAATATGCGAGGCCTATGCAAACCCTTTCCTCGCGTACGGTTATTCTTGCCGCCGGTGGCACTGGCGGTCATATTTTTCCGGCTGAAGCACTAGCCGAGGTGCTGCTTGCACAAGGTTATCATCCGGTGTTGATGACCGACCACCGCTTCTTTCGTTATAACCGCGCCAGCAGTGAAGGAGTGCTTGGGCGCATTCCCATACGCACCATCCGCTCGGGGTCGATGCGTGGCGGCTTGCTTAGTCAGCTTATGGCGGGTTTATCGGTGCTGGTGGGCGTGGTGCAAGCGATGCGCTGGCTTCTCAAAGAACGCCCGATTGCCGTGGTCGGATTTGGGGGTTATCCCTCGTTTCCGACACTTATGGCGGCCGTGCTTCTGCACCGCAAAACAATACTGCATGAGCAGAATTCTGTGCTGGGTAAAGCCAACCGATTGCTCGCACCCGTCGTAACGCGAATTGCGACCAGTTACCGCGCAACGCAGTTATTGCCTGAATCCGCACTTGTCAAAACTGAGCGCACCGGCAATCCGGTGCGCGCGGCGATTCAGGCGCTGGCGAAGATGGCTTATCCCGAGCCGGTGGCGGACGGCTTGCTTAGGATTCTCGTCATTGGCGGCAGTCAAGGCGCGAGTGTATTTTCTGAAATAGTGCCGCAGGCTTTTGCGGCGCTGCCCGCGAATTTGCGGGCACGGGTGCGGCTGGATCAGCAATGCCGCGCGCGGGAGATGGAGGTTTTGAGAACCCGCTATCAGGACCTTGGTATGCAGGTAGATATCGCCCCATTTTTTGCCGATGTTGCAGTGCGAATGGCGGCGGCGCATCTTGTTATCAGTCGTGCGGGCGCATCGAGTGTGGCGGAGCTGATGGTCGCCGCGCGCCCTTCGATTTTTGTACCGCTGCCGAGCGCCACGGATAACCATCAGTACCATAATGCCGAAGCGATTGAAGACGCCGGTGGCGGCTGGGTCATGACACAGGAGGGCTTCACACCTGAAGCCCTCGCTGCGCGGCTGGAAACATTTCTTCGCGTGCCGCAGTCTCTCACTTCGGCGGCCCATGCCATGCGTCCGCTTGGTCAGGCGGATGCAGCGGATAAACTTGCGAGTCTGGTGCTGGAAGTTGCGGGCGAGAAACCCATGATCCGCAGGGAAGAGATACAGGAGGAGGCCGCATGAATATCAAACCTTTTCCGATTGCGCGCACCATGCCGCTTGATATTGGCATCATTCATTTTGTTGGCATCGGCGGCATCGGCATGAGCGGCATCGCCGAACTGATGCACAATCTCGGCTACCATGTTCAAGGCTCAGACATTGCCGAGAATTACACGCTCGATCGTTTGCGGAAATTCGGTATTAAGGTGCTGGTCGGACCGCACCAGGCATCGCATGTGGCGGGTGCCTCTGTCGTTGTTGTTTCCTCGGCCGTCAAAGCCGATAATCCCGAAGTGGTGGCGGCGCGCGCAGAACGTATCCCGGTGGTGCGCCGCGCTGAAATGCTCGCTGAGCTGATGCGGCTTAAGGCCACCATTTCGATTGCCGGCACACATGGCAAGACGACGACAACCTCACTGATTTCCACCTTGCTGATGGCGGCTAATTATCAGCCCACGGTGGTCAATGGCGGCATTATTAATGCGCTTGGCACCAATGCGGTGCTCGGCGCTGGGGAATGGATGGTGGTCGAGGCCGACGAGTCGGATGGTACATTCATCCGCATCCCTTCGACGGTCGCGGTGGTGACCAATATCGACCCCGAACATCTCGATCACTACGGCGATTTTGATACGCTCAAAGGGGCTTTCCGCCAGTTTCTTGAGCAGTTGCCGTTTTACGGTTTTGGGGTGCTTTGCATTGACCATCCCGAGGTGCAGACGCTGATGGCCAAAATTCTCGACCGTCGCATGATCAGTTATGGCACTTCGCCGCAGGCGGATATAAGGGCGGTCAATATTCGACAGATTGCTGGCGCGCAGCTATTTGATGTGGAAATCCGTCATGCCAGTTCCGGTGCACTCAGCGTGATGAAGGATCTGCATCTGCCGATGTATGGTCTGCATAATGTGCGTAATGCCTGTGCAGCAATTGCCGTGGCCTGCGAGCTCGGGATCGACGAGGCGACCATTGCGCGCGGGCTTGCCGCTTTTGGCGGGGTCAAGCGGCGATTTACTAAAACGGGTGAAGTGAATGGAGTCACGATTATCGATGATTATGGCCATCATCCGGTGGAGATTGTGGCAACATTATCTTCGGCGCGGCAAGCGGTGGAAGCCCACGGTGGGCGGGTGATTGCAGTCATCCAGCCGCATCGTTATACGCGATTATCGAGCCTGTTTGATGCCTTTTGT
>JAJTIB010000168.1 GCA_021300075.1 Rickettsiales bacterium | reverse complement strand
CGGCGAAGCCCGGCTTTTCCGAGCAGGTAAAAGAGAAAGCCATCAAACAGGGGCTTGATACTGAAGCCAAAGACGCCCCCGCTGGCAGCGCTGTGGTTGGGCAATCGATCCGCGTCAGTCTGGAAGTGCTCGAAGATCTGATGCAGATGGTGGGCGAGCTGGTGCTTTCGCGCAACCAGTTGATGCAGATTATGCGTAACCGCGACGATCGCGAACTCAAAGGCCCTCTGCAGCAGCTCTCACAGATTACCACTGAGTTGCAGGACGCGGTGATGAAAACGCGGATGCAGCCCATTAGCAATGCCTGGTCAAAATTTCCCCGGTTGATTCGGGATTTGTCGCTCGAACTCAACAAGAAAATCGATCTGAAAATGATTGGTGAAAATACGGAGCTGGACCGTCAGCTTCTCGAAATGATCAAAGACCCGCTCACCCATATGGTTCGCAATTCCTGCGATCATGGGCTTGAAAGTCCCGCCGAGCGTAAAGCGGTCGGCAAGTCTGAGGTCGGGACGGTAACGCTTTCCGCCTACCATGAAGGCGGCCATATCATCATCGAAATTGCGGATGATGGCCGCGGGATTAACATCGACCGTGTTAAACGCAAGGCGGTCGAGAATCGACTGGCAAGTGAGGAAGATCTTGCCAGTATGAGCCATGATCAGATTATGCAGTTTATCTTCCGTGCCGGCTTTTCCACCGCTGAAAAAGTGACAAGTGTTTCCGGACGTGGGGTGGGCATGGACGTGGTGCGTACCAACATTGAGAAAATCGGCGGCACGATTGAGCTGAAATCGGTGGTGGGTAAAGGCTCGACTTTTCATATCAAAATTCCTTTGACCCTGGCCATTGTCTCCGTGCTGCTGGTGGAATCGGCGGGGCAGACGTTCGGGTTACCGCAGCTGAATGTGATAGAACTGGTGCGGGTGGATGCGGAGTCGGATTTCAAGATTGAAACCATCAATGATTCGCAGCTTCTGCGTCTGCGCGATAAACTACTGCCGCTTGCCACCTTGACTGATCTGCTCGGCCTGCCTGCCACCGTGAAGTCAACGGGGGCGGTCAGCGAGGAAGAGGAAGACGCCGGCATCTATATCGTCGTCGTCAAGGCGGGGGCGAGCGATTTCGGTATTATTGTCGACGCCATTCACGATACCGAAGAAATAGTGGTGAAGCCGGTCAATCATCTGCTGGATGCGGTGGACATTTATTCCGGTAATACCATTCTGGGCGATGGAAGTGTCATCATGATTCTTGACCCGAATGGTCTGGGCAAAGCGATTGGTGACCTTGACCTCAGTGGTCGTCCGGCCGAGTCGGAGCGTGTCCAAAGCGGTGAACGCATGGGCAGTTTTCTGCTGTTTGACATGGGCGATGGCGCGCCCAAAGCCGTACCGCTGGAGCTGGTCGCGCGGCTGGAGGAAATCAAACTTGCCAGTATTGAACACTCTGCCGGACATCCGGTCGTGCAATATCGCGGAGAATTAATGCGGCTGGTGACGCTGCCCGGACACGAGCTACCCAAAGGAATGGCAGGTGTTGTGCCTGTGATTGTGTTCTATTATGACAGTAAAATTGTGGGGCTAGCGGTGAACAGTATCGCCGATATTGTGATTGCTCCCGCCAGTGTCAAACTGGCCTCGCATCAACAGCAATTTCTGGGCAGTATCGTGATTGCCGATAAAACGACAGATGTGGTGGATGTAGGCTACATACTCAAAGAAATCGCCGGCGATGTCAGCAATCTGATCAGCGGCCTGGAACGCGTGCAGGAAGTGGAATTGCTGATGGTCGAAGACAGCGTGTTTTTCCGTAGCATGGCCGAGCCGTTTTTGCGGGCGCTGGGCTATAAAGTCACTTCTGCGGTCGACGGGCGCGCGGCATTCGATCTGTTGCAAACGCGGCGGTTTGACGTGCTGGTGACCGATATCGAGATGCCCGAGCTGGACGGCTACCAGCTTGCGACCCAGATCCGCCAGGACGCGCGCTTCGCCACCATGCCGATTCTAGCCTTTTCGTCTACGGCGAGTGAGACGGCACGGCAGAAAGCCCTGCAATCGGGGATGCAAGAGATGATTTTGAAAACTAATCGCGAAGGGCTGGCCGTGGCTTTGGCCAAGCATCTTGCGCGAGCTAAAGGGGAGGCGGCCTGATGTCGCAAGCATTGGTCCTGGCTGAGTCGGCGGCGGGGACGCCCACCGCATTCGGCGAGGTGCAGCAAGAATTTGTTACCATGCGTCTGGGGCGACAGATGTTTGGCATCTCGGTGATGGCGGTGCAGGATGTACTGCGCCATCAGCCAATATCACCCGTGCCGCTCGCGCCTTCGATCGTGGAGGGTTCGCTCAATCTGCGTGGTCGTATTGTGACTGCAATCAATTTGCGTAAACGCCTCGGTATGGAAGAATACCCCGACCCCAGCCATGCGATGAAAGTGGTGGTAGAATTTCAGCACGAATTATTCGCGATCATGGTTGATAATGTTGGCGACGTGATGATGCTCGAAATGAAAAATTTTGAGAAGACACCGGCGAATATCCCTTCCCTCTGGCAAGAGGTTTCATCCGGAGTGTTCAAGCTGGATAATGAGCTGCTGGTGATTCTGGACGTAAGTTCTGTCGTGAATGATAAGGCGGCAAGCTATGGCTGAGCGCACCTGTTTGATTGTGGACGATTCGAAAATCGTTCGCAAAGTCATGCGTAAAATCATTGAGCCCATGGGCTTCAATATCCTCGAGGCTGAGGACGGCCAGCAGGCGCTGGACGCGTTTAAGGAGGGTGGAATTGAGCTGGTGATGCTCGACTGGAACATGCCGGTCATGAATGGAATGGAATTCCTTCTGAAGCTGCGCGCGGACGCCGCAATCACCCAGCCCATGGTCGTTTTCTGTACCACTGAGAATGAATTCAGCAAGATTCAGGAAGCATTGATGAACGGTGCTAATGAATATGTCATGAAGCCGTTTGATGAAGAAATTATTCGCGGCAAACTCGAACAGCTGGGAATGATTTAGTGGGAACACCACCCTTCACCACGTCGCTTCCGGCGTCGCCTCACCCGGTACGGGTATTGATTGTCGATGACTCGGCGACGATTCGCGGCTTTATTGCCCGCACCCTTAGAACCGACCCCGAGATTCTGGTCGTTGCCTCCGCCGCTGACGGTCAAATGGCGATTGATGTTTTGCGGAAGCATCCGGATATTGAAATCATTGTTCTTGATATTGAAATGCCAGATATGGACGGATTGACGGCACTGCCGATTCTGCTCAAAACCGTACCCGGCGTTCAGGTCATCATGGCCTCGACCCTGACGCTCAGGAACGCCGAAATTAGCTTCAAGGCACTCGCCCTTGGCGCGGCGGACTATGTGCCCAAACCTTCGGCGCGCGATCTGGGTTCGGCGACTGAATTTCAGCGCGAGTTGAACGAGAAAATCAAGGCGATTGCACGGGCTGCGCGCAAGGGCAGAAGGGAGGCTACAGCGCCCACTACAATACCATCATCTTCGGCTGCCCAGTCACCCGTTTCCTCTTTGCCGTTACCGCCTGTCAGCATTATGGAACGAGCCGATGCGCTGGCGATTGCAAGTTCCACCGGTGGCCCGCAGGCGCTGGTGGAAATGTTCAAAGGTCTGGCGGGTAAACTTGCCCGAGTACCGGTATTTGTCACGCAGCATATGCCGCCTTCCTTCACCACCATTCTGGCACAGAATATTGCCAAAGCCGCAGGCACGCCATGCTATGAGGCGGTGGATGGTGAAACCGTGAAGCCCGGCGTGATTTATGTGGCGCCGGGT
>JAJTIB010000076.1 GCA_021300075.1 Rickettsiales bacterium | reverse complement strand
ATTCCCAACTGGAATACGGCGAATAAACCCACTGGTCCCGCGCCAATGATGGCGACGTCGGTTTCGTGAATGTTGCTCTGCACCGCTGTCATTTGACCTATGGCTCTAAAACAGGGATAGTCTTTGTACAAGGGGATTTATGCCTTATTCCGTCATTGCGAGGCGAAGCCGAAGCAATCCATCTTCACTTCTTTAAGACAAGATGGATTGCTTCGTCGCTACGCTTCTCGCAATGACAAACGGAGTCAATTGAGGAGATCTACGTATGAGCGACGCAGCCTATCCCTGGCTCAACCATTATCCCGCTGGAGTAAACTGGCACGAGCAATTTACGGGGCGTCCGGTTTACGCATTACTGGATGCGGCGGCGGCGAGCTTCCCCGACAATATTGCACTTGAATTTTTCGGAAAAAATTACCGCTACAGCGAGCTGCAAGAAAAGGTAAACCGCACCACGAATGGCCTTAAACAAATGGGCGTCGGGGTGGGAACGCGGGTTGGTCTCTTCATGCCCAACTGCCCACAATTCGTGATTGCTTATTTCGCGATTTTAAAAGCAGGGGCAACGGTTGTGAATTTCAACCCGCTTTATTCCGAGCATGAAATCGCCCACCAGCTTGCAGATGCGAAGGTCGAGGTCATGGTCACCACCAACCTCAAAATGACTTACCATAAACTGAAACCCTTTATCGGCAGGGGCAGCCTGCAGAAAGTAATCATCGCACAGTTCCAGGAGGCGATGGGGCTCACCATGCGTGCTTTATTCGTGGCGGCCAAAAGTTCGGAACTGGCGGCGATTCCGCGCGATCATCACCATGTACTTCTGCGCGACCTTTATCAGGCAACGGATCTGGTTGAGCTGTCCGTTATCAACCCCGACACGCATATAGCGGTGTTGCAATATACCGGCGGCACGACCGGCGTGCCCAAGGGCGCGATTCTGACTCACAGCAATCTCCATATCAACGCGCAGCAATGTACGCGCTGGATGGTGGGGCTCGAGCCAGGCAAGGAGCGGATGCTCGCGGTGCTGCCGTTTTTCCATGTTTTCGCGATGACGGTGGCGATGAATCTCGCCATCGCCAATGGCTTCACCATCGTGATTCATCCGCGCTTTGAGTTAAAGCGCGTGCTGCACGATATCGCCGCCAAAAAAATCACCCTCATGCCCGGGGTGTCAACGCTATTTGCGACTATAAGCAATTATCAGAAAGTCAGCCAGTATGATCTCTCCTCAATTAAGATGTGTATTTCCGGCGGCGGGCCCCTGCCGGTCGAAGTCAAAAACCAGTTCGAGAAACTGACTGGTTGTGTGATTGCTGAAGGGTACGGCCTCACCGAAGCATCGCCAGTCACCTGCTGCACGCCGCTGTTTGGGGTGAATAAACCTGGCTCTATCGGCCTGCCATTTCCTGGCACGATTATGGAGATTATCGATAAGGACGACAAAGTGACCAAGCTGAAACCCGGCGAGATCGGGGAGGTGACGATTTTGGGTCCGCAGGTGATGGCGGGGTATCTGAACAAACCCGAGGAAACGGCGGCAGTACTTCGCGGCGGGCGTCTTTACACCGGTGATTTGGGGACGATGGATGAGGATGGATATTTCGCCATCGTCGATCGTCTGAAGGAAATGATTATCGTTGGCGGTTATAATGTCTATCCGCGCAATGTTGAGGAGGCGCTCTATCTGCATCCGGCCGTGGCCGAAGCGGCCGTGATCGGGCTTGAGCACCCCACACGCGGGCAGATGATTAAAGCCTATGTCGTACCGCGCAAGGGGGAAACGCTAGATAGTGCTACCCTTAAGGAATTCATGCGCCAGCATATTTCGGCCTATGCCGTGCCCCATGCTTTTGAGTTCCGTGACACGCTACCCAAAAGCATGATCGGCAAAATCCTGAAAAAAGAGCTGATTGCTGAGGAAAAAGCTAAAGCGCAGCATGGTTGAGCGCAGACTGCGACATTTCTTGCCTTCCACCCCATCTTCCCCTAAACCCTCTCCAAACCAAGGGAGAGAGTTATGGCCAGTGCCGTGAAGAAAGCAGCGTTCAGCGATTATAAAGTGGCGGATATTTCCTTAGCCGAATGGGGTCGGCGCGAGATTGAAATCGCGCAGGTGGAAATGCCCGGCCTCATGGCGCTGCGCGAGGAATATGGCGCAAAACAGCCCCTTAAAGGCGCTCGGGTTGTGGGCTGCCTGCACATGACCATCCAGACGGCGGTGCTGATTGAGACGCTGACGGCGCTTGGCGCCACGGTGCGCTGGTCGAGCTGCAATATCTTCTCAACGCAGGATCAGGCGGCAGCCGCCATTGCCGCTGCGGGCATCCCCGTTTTTGCATGGAAAGGCGAGACGGACGAGGAATATGAATGGTGCATCGAGCAGACCATCAAAGGGCCGGATGGCTGGCTACCCAATATGATTCTTGATGATGGCGGGGACTTAACCAAACTCATGCATGATAAATACCCCGAGCTGCTCGCGGATGTGCGTGGGATTTCTGAGGAGACCACCACCGGCGTTCAGCGCCTGCTTGAAATGCAGGCTGATGGCTCGCTCAAAGTCCCGGCTTTCAATGTCAATGACTCGGTGACGAAATCGAAATTCGATAATCTTTATGGCTGCCGCGAGTCGCTGCTGGAT
>JAJTIB010000105.1 GCA_021300075.1 Rickettsiales bacterium | reverse complement strand
CAATCATCGACGCGGCGCGAAACGCAATCACGTTGCGGCGATAACCTTCCTCGGCAAAACGCACATAATCGCGGCGCATCCAGACGGGTTGACCCGGGGCAATCATGAACGAAGTCTCCGAAGGAAACATCTTTTCTGATTTCGTCGCGTTACCAAATAGGCCAGCGGTTAGTCGCGAAATAAATCGAGCCATAACACCTGCATTGCTAATGTGAAAAAAAATGACGCCCTGCGTCGTATGGCTGAAAAGTTGATATCGTGAGTTTGCGGGAATCTATCGCGCATTTCACGATGCTATCTACAAAAATCTCAGCCTATATTTAAGTTATACGCGCGGCTTTATTTCCCCGGAAGTGGGGGGCAGTAAAAATTTTTCAAAATTATTTACAACCGCCGAATCCGCCCCTGACCGCCGCGTTCGCGCGCACGAATCCAGTTGAGATACTGGCTGAAGGCATCGACCTGATCGTCATGCGGCGCCTGAGGAAACTGGCACAGCTCGCTTTCAAAATCGGCCAGCCACAGCGCATGGCGCGGCAGCGCGACTTTTCCCGCTTCAATAAGCGGCGTGACGCGAATGAGGCGCGCCAGCTTGTCGCCCTTGGGTTCAATCGCAAGCAACGGCAATTCCGTTTCTAGCCTTAAATCCTGTAGTAGCGACTGGCCACTGGCTTTATCCTCCAGTAGAATCGCTTCCGGGTGAAACGTGGCCGCGTGGCTGATAATCCGGCGCTTGAGTGCGGGATATTCAAGCCGCACCACCAACATATCAATTAAATGGTGGACGCCATCGCGCACAAAAAATGTGGCACAGGCGCTGGCGTCATTCGCCGCACCGGATTTCATCGCCGTATCCCAGGATTGCGTAATCATGCGCCTGCTTCCCAGTCGAGTGTTGTCAGCTCAAACCGCTTAAACCATTCGCGCTTTACCAGTTGTGCTTCCTCGCCCAGTGGCGCCTGCTGATATTGGGCGCTGAAATTGGCGCTGCCCAGTTCGCGCTTCACCTGCGTCAGCATCGCCGCGTCCTCACGCGCCGCGTGCAGCACTTCACCTGCCTCGCGCTTTTTCATAAATCCTCCTTGGGCAATCGTCATGCTGGTAGGCGCAATCGCGGGCAGTGCCAGCAATTCCCAACCGCCCTTGGCAAGCAGATGCCCGCTCAAATCCTCCGGATGCAGGCGCTGCATCACCACAATAATCGCGCCGCGCTTTTTATCATCAAGGCGCGTGAGAAACGTATGATCAAACCAGCGATTCGCCGCGTCACGCAAGGCACGCTGCCCGGCCTGCAGCGGGTTCATCGGATCATCCACAATCAGGATATTCCCGCCCTCACCGGTTGCAGCACCCCCGACTGAAACGGCAATACGGTGGCCACGCTTGGTGGTCACGAACTTGTCTTTCTCATTCTGATCCCGCGCCAGTTCGGTTTTCGGAAAAATCTCACGATACCAGCGCGATTCCATCACCAGCCGACAATCGAGCGAATGTTTCACGCTGAGTGACTGTGCGTAGCTCGCGGCCATAATGCGCGACTTGGGGTCATGTCCCATAAGCCATGCAGGCCACGCCACCGATACGGTGACGGATTTGAGCATCCGTGGCGGCATATTGATAATCAGTCGCTTCACTTCGCCCTTAGCGCAGGCCGCAAGATAAGCACCGATCGCGTCCAGATGCCAGTTATGTTGAAACTGAGATCCCGGCGACACTGTCGCCACAACCATCCGCAGGAAACTCTGGAAATCATCATGGGCGGCCCGGCGCAGTAATTGCCGCATCCGGTCAATTGTCATCAAATCGTCACTCATTCTTTACGGCTTTCTTAGTTATACTGACCCCCATGCAACCCAAAACCCCGATTTCCCCGGCTATTCATGTCCCTCAGGGCGCAACACCCGATCACGGGCTCGACCCGGAAGATGAAAAATTCCGCACCCGCCTCGCGCTTGGGCAGAACGACGCGCGCAGCTTCTACGCCGTCACGCTCGAACTACCGCCCATCGGCAGCGATACGAAAAACTGGGCTGAATCCATTGCCTGGGCTGAGCTTGGAACACTCTCGCTGGAAGATGATATAGGCGGCTCCAGCGCCACTTCCGGCAGCGCCGACCCGCTGCAACTCTCACCTGAACTGCGCCTCAAAACCCTTTCTGTGCGACGTTTTTTCAACATCCGCACTGCTTTTGATCGCGCGCTTGAATCCGAATCTTGTTTTGACTGCGACCTACCGCGCGAGGCGCTCGAGACCGCACGACAACTCGCTAAAGACGCGCTCGCGGCCATTTTGCCAATACAGGCCTATCTCTTCATTCCACCGGATGAGCTGGCCAAAGCCCAAGCCGACGCCGAGAGAATCGCCCGCGAATTCGCCGGCGACTGCCTCAAACACGCTAGAAAAGACAGCGAGGAAGCTAAAAAATCGCTCAAATCTGGCGATATGAAGCCGAGCCTCGGTAAGCGCCTACGCAAACTTTCCGAGCGTCATGACGGGCGCTACCATATCTTCCCCTATAGTCAGCTTCATGCGCCTGAAACCGGCATCGCAACCGTCGCCATCATTGAATCGCGCCACCAGTCCATCACTGGCGACCATGGCCGTGTGCGGATGACAACCACTTAGGCAATCCCGAGTTAGTGGAATTTCGTTGATAATTCCTTACTACCGTCTCCCGCTAGTGGGGAGGTGGGCGAGCGCGAGAACAGCACCGATGCTACCATTTCATACGTGAATTACTAAAAAAAATGCAGCAAACCTGAGCGATAGCTCGAATCCGCTTGATATTAAAGGAACTTATCTTTAGAATACCGCTGAAATCAGAGGCTGGCTTACGTCGCAATGGAAGAGAAAAAACGCACATTCGTCGATCAGATTATCGCCAAAAAAGGCCATCTGATTCATAAGCTCAAAGCCAAGGATACCACAGGCCGCTGGGCCTATTACTTCCTCTTGGTGGAATCCCCGCGCGAAGCGGCTTTCCTCAAAGCCATTGAGGGCGACGGCATTATTGACCTCGAGGATTTCGGCAAGGTCGTTGCCTCCTGTTACGGCGAGGAACCGTCACAGGAAATCAAGGATTATCTGAAAGAAAAATACGGGTTTGAGGTCTGAACCTATCCGCGGCTGAAGTTTTGATACTTCTGTGCCAAAATTGGCGCGTCACGGCCGCTCATTCGCGTACCTGCCCCTTCATCCAGGATTCGAGCATTTCCAGCTCATACGGTTCCAATTGCGCGGGTGTGGGCTCGACCGTCGCCTTGCCCGTCGGTAAATTCTGGTGCAGCTCAATCAGTAGCGCGACGAGTTTTTGCAAACTCACTACCACTGAATCTTTCGCGCCAAACAAACGCTCCCAATGTTCCGGGATAGATT
>JAJTIB010000193.1 GCA_021300075.1 Rickettsiales bacterium | reverse complement strand
GTGAAAATCGAGCGCGGCCAGATCGTGATTGATGGCATGTGCCGCACCCATGAGCCGGGGGTCTATGCGATTGGCGACGTGGCGGGCGCGCCCTGGCTTGCCCATAAAGCCAGCCACGAAGGCGTGATCTGCGTGGAGGCGATTGCGGGGCATCACCCGCACCCCATGGCGCGCGAGCAGATTCCGGGCTGCACCTATTGCCGCCCGCAGATTGCTTCTGTGGGGCTCACCGAAAAAGCGGCAAAGGAAAAAGGGCTTGAGGTGAAAGTCGGCCGGTTTCCCTTCCACGGCAACGGCAAGGCCATTGCGCTGGGCGAACCGCAGGGACTCATCAAAACCGTGTTCAATGCCAAAACGGGAGAGCTGCTTGGCGCCCATATGATCGGGGCGGAAGTGACGGAGCTGATCCAGGGCTACGTTATCGGCATGACGCTTGAAGCGACCGAGGCCGAGCTGATGCACACCATCTTCCCGCATCCGACCTTGAGCGAGATGATGCATGAGTCGGTGCTTGATGCGTATGGCCGTGCGCTGCATATGTAGATAGTGACGCATGAATTGTTGTAATTCGGGTCACGACAAACCTCACCCGGCATTCACTGGCGTGAATTCTAACCTCTCCCGAGGGGAGAGGTGAAGCTGCCGCAGCTTTCTATTTTTCCGTAAGGAGGTGAAAGGGCTTGCAATTACCTCTCCCGACGGGAGGGGGCACCTCGCCGTAGCGAAAGCGAAGGCGGGCGGTAGAGGGTTTCTTGTGGCGGCGCTTGAAGCGGCGGCAATTTTCAGCTATATTGTGAACACGATTGAAAAAGAAATCCCATCTCGTGCAAGCGAAGCGAAAGGTGGGTTATGCGAAAACGACCGCCACTTTTTTTCCGCTCAGTCTATGACGAGCATGCGCTCGATAGCTGCTTTAGCGACCTTCTCCATGCACCGATGGCTGAACAGGACAAAATCGAAATCGGTTGCCTGATTCAATATTTTTCCATCCTCAAACATTATGGCCGCTTTGCGTTACCAATCGATATCACCAAGCACCGCCAGGGCGAGGGGCCAGATTTTACCATCTGCGCGGGCGAGGACGGGCTGTTTGGGGTCGAGATGACGAAAGTAACCACGCAGGATTATCAGGTCTGGCTTAAGCGCCGCCGTAATTACCGCGCTATTCGCGATGTGGCGGATTATCTTGATTTCCGGCCGGAAGAGCGGGTGGGGGAACTTGCCGCGATTCGCGTGATGCGGAAAAATTACAAGATTGCGAATTATTTTGCAGCCGTCGCAGAAATGTCGGCCTGTGATCTGGTGCTCGAAGAAAATGGCGATTGCTCGCTCGACCCCGACCAACAAATGGCCGTGCTGCGCCAGCATATCTGCACGCTCAGAAATCAGCGTTTCCGGCGTATCTCGATGATTTCAGGTTCGGTGCTGTTTTATGCAATCAATACGCCAGAGGCCGAGATTTTTGAGGCGCCTGAATCGATTCCCGAATGGCTTCGTCCACCGAAATCATCGCTGAGCGCGCCCGAACCTGCGCTCTGGCACTGACTACACCGCGCACCAGTTTTTCACCTGGGCTTTGAATTTTTCAAACTGCATCACGTTGTCGATGCGGCGGCGCAGAAATGCCTCCGTTTCGGATAGATCCGGCGTCACGTCCTCCAGCCAGACATTGAAGGTCGCGAGATAGACCTGCGACAGAATAAGGCGTTTGGAATAATGGTTCCAGTCAGTTGCGTTATCGCCTGCTAGATGCCAGATTTCATCCATCGTGCGGTAGAGCGCCCGCAGGCCCGAGGGTGCATTCCACGGTAGCGCGTAAAACGCACGGCCACGGCGAGTAGCTTCGCGCTGCGGCAGTTGCTGGCGCAGCCGTACCATCACAGCAGTTGCGATACGCTCGCGCACTTTCATGCTCATGAGATTGTAATCGCGGGTAAGAGTATCGCGCATCTGTCTGTCGGCGCGGGTGGTGAAATAATTGAGGGCTTCAAGTACACCGCCGGGGAAGGCGCGGCGCATATCGGCGGGCGCAAGACCCGTTTCAGATGCGGCCTCAATGAACGCATGTTCTGTCCAACCCTCAAAGGCAATGCGGGGCAGGGTAGCGTCAAGGAGGCGGTCTTGCAGCGTTACAGTCATCGTGTGATTATAGCCAAACAGGCCAAATGCACAAGCGCGAGGCTACACCACCTGCAGGCGGGGTTTTTTGATAATGAGTCCGCTTAAAATGCGGCTGGCGGGAATAAACATGGATACGACCGTGCCCTGGCCGCGCATGGATTCGATGCTGACCGAACCATCATGCTTGCCAATCAGCTCTTTGGCCAGCGCCAGGCCAAGGCCGATACTGTCGCCCTCGACCTCGAAATAGCTGGCATCCACCGCCAGCGCGCGGCGGATGGCCTGTAATTGGGCTTCGGGCATACCTTTGCCATAATCGCGCACTGCAATCACCATACCTTCATGGCCCTGCGGGCGCATGGTTAGTTGAATTTTACCGCCCGCAAGTGAATGGCGCAGGGCGTTTTCAATGAAATGCGACAGGGCTGCAAGCAGCAGGCGGCGGTCGGCAGTGAGGGTCACGCGGGTTGGCGCATCCATAGACAGGGTGACCTGACGGCAACTTGCGGCATGGGCGTAAAGGTCGCTCAGTTCAGCCAGCAAATCCTGCATTTCAACCGGCGATTCGGTCAACTCCAACTTGCCGGAATCAAGGGCGGCAAGGTTCAAAAGTCCGTTCACCTTGGCGAGCAGATACTCGCCCGCTTCGTAGATATGCTCTGCATATTCGCGGTAATTTGGGTGGCCAAGCTCGCCGTAAGTCTGCTGCCGCATCATGTCGGAAAAACCCATGATAGCGTTGAGCGGTGTGCGTAACTCGTGGCTCATGCTGGCGAGGAATTTCTGCCCTACGCGGGCATTGTCTTCTGCAGAGAGTTCGGGCGATCGCACTCTGGAGAGGGCGGGGACGGGAGTCTCTATGACTTTGGCCGGTGATGGGATTGCTGACTGTGTCTGTCCCGTCCGATAAAACTCACGCACAAAAATCCACCACATGATTCACTCTCGTTTGGTTTGTTCATTGCCGTTTCAATGAATAACGGAACAACCCAATCGTCATTGCGAGGAGCATATGCGACGAAGCAATCGATCTTCAAAAAAAAACTGGATTGCTTCGCTAACGCTCGCAAAGACGCCTGAAATCTGTACGATTACAAATCGAAGCGACGCGACGCTTGAAGTAAACGCTCACTGTCAAAAATGCGGAATAAATTTTGTCGGATAGCCGCACATCCATGCCGGAATCCCAGCGTTTGTGATATTTAGGCCAACAGTGCGTCGAGCTTGCCGGCCTTGTCGAGGGCATAAAGATCGTCCGACCCACCCACATGTTTGCCGTTAATGAAAATCTGCGGCACGGTGCGCCTACCACCTGCTTTGACAATCATGGCTTCGCGCACATCGTCGTCCTCGGCGTTGATTTCGGTGAAGGCCTGACCTTTGCGCTTGAGCAAATCTTTCGCCCGCACGCAGTAGGGACAGTAGGTTGTAGTGTAAATGGTGACTTCGGCCATGATGCGCTCCTAAAAATCTAAATCATTATAATGTTCGGGCGGTTTGAATCCGTGCACTTTATCTTCGAGCAGATCGCGGAAGGATGGGCGCGACTTGATGAGCATATACCATTCTTTGACTTGAGGTTGGTAATCCCACGGTACTGCGCCCAGATAATCGAGGCAGGAGAGATGCGCGGCGGCGGTGATGTCTGCGAGCGTCAAGTATTCGCCGCCAATCCAGTTGCGCCCGGAAAGCAGATGGGCAAGGTAGTCGAGGTGATAAAGCATGTTTTTACCACCCACACGAATGGCTTCGGAGGAAGGCTCACCATAGCCCATCAGTCGTTTATAGACTTTTTCAAAGACAATGAGATTCATCACTTCGCGCTCGAATTTCACGTCGAACCATTCGACCAGCCGCCGGACTTCCGCGCGCTCCTCGGGAGAGTTGCCGAAAAATTGTACTTCGGGGAATTTCTCATCGAGATATTCGCAGATTGCGTAGGCGCCAACGATGGGGGAAATAACTTTCTCCACCAGCAGTACCGGGACTTCGCCCCCTGGGTTGAGGGCGAAAAACTCCATGCGCCGCTGCCAGACATCTTCCAGCTTCAACTGAAAGGGCAGATTTTTCTCCTTCAGCATCAGCCGCACTTTGCGGCAGCTGGGCGAAAGTGGCGTGTGGTAGAGCGTATGCATCAGACGGTGGACATAATGTTTTTCGGATCGCGCCGCAGCACGAGAACAAGCACGCCCAGCGCCACCAGCGCTTTAATGAAAGAGCTGACGCCGGAGCCGAAGATGAAAATGGTGCTTGCATCGATTATTGTCAGCGGAATGAGCGCCAGGGCAATGACTCGTACGGCATCATCATAAGTGAGCCTGCGCTGCATGATCTGCGCGGCGATAAGACCAAGCGCGGCGAGCGGAATCACGAGGAGGTAACGCATAAAGAGCAGAATCGGCACGAGAAAAACCCATATAAAAACGCCAAAGAAAAGCAGGAATTTCCAGGCATGGGTGCGGGTGGCATCGACGATGGTCGTGGTGAAATTCTGCATATAGTCACGGTCTATCACCAGCGGCTGCCTGGCCTTAGAGAAAAGCTCAGAAAGCGGGCGGATTTCAGTCTCGTCATCTTTATGGATGACGAGTTCCGTCGTGTTGAGCAGCATCGGCGTAGTCATATTCTGATAGCTGGTGGCGCCTGAAATATCGATGGTGAGGATATCTTCCTGAATGCGTTCGCCGAACAGGGTCAGGTCAATCGCAATAACTTGCGGCATGGGCGCGTCGCTGGAGAGGG
>JAJTIB010000019.1 GCA_021300075.1 Rickettsiales bacterium | reverse complement strand
ACCAAGCGCATGACCGATGCGCTCAGGAAGGTCGCGCGCGAGGAAATCACCACGCGCGCCCTGAAGATGGCAAAAAAAACCGAACGTCGCATCCAGCGTATCACCGTGCGCGATACGCGCAGCCGCTGGGGCAGCTGCTCTTCCACCGGTAACCTCTCTTTCTCCTGGCGTCTTATCTTCGCGCCCGAAGAAGTGCTCGAATATGTTGTCGCCCATGAAGTCGCGCATCTGCGGTACATGAACCATTCCGAAAAATTCTGGAACTTAGTGAGCTATCTCTGCCCCAATTACGAGGCGGCAAAGGCCTGGCTCAAACTCCATGGCAAGGAACTCTACCGCTTTGATGCGTGAAGAGTCAGGGTCTAACGGCGGTTATCGCCGGGGTAGCTGTATTCGACTTTTTTCTCTGGCATTTTTTCGCCGAGCTTTTTCCAGAAATCCGGGGTCAGGAGATCGTCCGGCTCCTCACTCGGCGGCTGCGCTTCGCGAACTGCTTCCGGCGGCATATCAGGCATGGGCAGTTCCAGAATCATCGGCCCCGTGGGCTCTGGCTCCATCGTGGTGGACACGCCCAAATCGCCATCGCCTTGGATTGCAAAGGGTGCATTCTCCGGCAAAGGCTGAGAGGCAACCGGCGGTGGTTCGGGTGTGGTCATGGTTCCGCCAAAGAGCCAGGGGAACAATCCCTCTTTGCTTTCCGACTGGTTGGGAATGGGTTCGGGCGGAATGCCTTTAAGTGCTGCGATCATAAAATCATGCCAGATCATCGCGGGCAGACTTCCGCCGGTCACTTTTTTCATCGACTGATTATTATCGTTGCCCACCCAAACACCAGTAATGAGTTGCGGCGTAAAACCGATGAACCAGGCATCCTTGAATTCCTGACTGGTGCCGGTTTTACCTGCCGCATCACGCCCAATAGCCGCACGAGTACCCGTGCCACGGCGCACCACATCAAGGAGCATATAATTCATCATCTGTACCGTACCGTTCGCAAGCACCGGCTGCGGGCGGTCGCCCTCGCGCAGATATACCGTTTCACCCTGCTGGGTGCGGATACGTAAAATACCATACGGCTTCACA
This sequence comes from Rickettsiales bacterium, assembly GCA_021300075.1. Classification (GTDB taxonomy): domain Bacteria; phylum Pseudomonadota; class Alphaproteobacteria; order Rickettsiales; family UBA3002; genus JAFLDD01. The sequence goes on along the minus strand of JAJTIB010000019.1, from coordinate 4,596 downwards.
CTATAACCCTGATTGGCTAGGTGACCATAGGCAGCTGTCAAATCCAAAAGCGTTACTTCGGAAGCGCCAAGCGCAATCGACGGGTTGGACGGAATATCAGAAATACCGAGCCGCTTGGCCATCTGTGCCACACGCCAGATACCGGCGAACTGACTCAGGCGTACCGACACCGTATTCAATGATTCGCGCAGCGCCTGCACCATGGGAATGAAGCCCTTATAGTCGCGGCTGTAATTCTCGGGCGACCAGACCGTATTTCCTACCTGCATGGTCACAGGCGCATCTTCAACAAGGCTTTCAGGCGTCATTCCCGCCTCAAGCGCCGCGAGATAAACAAACAGCTTGAATGCCGAACCGGGCTGACGTCGCGCCTGCGTCACACGGTTGAACTGACTTTTGCTGTAATTAACACCACCAATCAAGGCTCGCACCGCGCCATCGGTCGTCATCGCCACCATCGCGCCCTGCGAAACATTTTTCGCGGGCCCCTCGGTCGCCACCACATTTTCAAGCGCGTCCTGCGCTTGAGTCTGCAGATCGGGTACAAACGTGGTGGTAACAATTAAATCACTTTCGACATTACCGATATATTCTGGCAGCTGATCCACAATCCAGTCGGTGTAATAACGCACGTTACTACCCTCAACGGTGTGCGAGCTTTCCTGCTTCTTATAGGCTTCAATCGCCGCCTCGGCATCGCGCGCGCGCAGAATTCCAGCATCCACCATATTGATGAGCACCTGATAAGCGCGGGCATTGGCGCGTTCCTGCGAACTGGTCGGCGCAAAGCGCGAGGGGGCTTTGAGCAGCCCCGCCATCATTGCCGATTCCATCAGGGTCAAATCGGTGGCGGGCTTGCCGAAATACCTTAGCGACGCCGCATCCACTCCATAAGCACCCGCGCCGAGATAGACGCGGTTCAAGTAAATGGCGAGAATCTCTTTTTTGGTAAAGCGCGACTCCAGCCAGAAAGCGAGCAGCACCTCCTGCAATTTGCGTTTGAGCGAACGCTCAGGGGTGAGAAAGATATTCTTGGCAACCTGCTGGGTGATGGTCGAACCACCTTCAACCACCCTGCCCGCGCGCAGATTGCGGATCATCGCCCGGGTAATGCCCCAGATATCCACCCCGTGATGAGCAAAAAAACGCCGATCCTCAGTCGCAATTACCGCCTGAATCAGTGTTTTTGGCATCTGGTCATAGGTGACGTAATGGCCGTAAATATCACCATAAGTGGCAAGAATCTTGCCGTCTTCGGTTTCGACCGTAATCCCGCGCTGTTTTTTAATCACATCCAGCGTGCTGATATCGGGCAGGTCCTTGGCTATGTATATCAGCCCCGCCCCGGCCACAACTAAGAGCGATAAAATCAGACTCAGCCCTCGGCTGAAGCGGCGATGTTGAATCCCCTCCGGCCTTACCGTTCGCGCGCGTCCAGACTTACGCCGCGCATAAATGCGGTTACGTGCCGGACGTTTTTTCCTGGCGGTTCTTGCCCGCCGTTTCTTTTTACCAAAAAATGACATCGGGGTGTCATACAGCAAGTCTCTGGTCACGTCATCTGCCTTATGCTAGAGCATGCGCCATGCTTGACGAAACCGATTTTCACCGCCGCGCCGACGCCACGCTGGCAGCAATTCTCGACCGGCTCGAACCTCGCTATGAGGCTGGTGCGCTTGAGGAGCTGGAGCTGCATAGCGGCATTCTCACCATCCTTACCGATGCCGGACGCCGCTTCGTCGTCAGTAAGCACGCACCATCGCGCCAGCTCTGGCTGGCCTCGCCACTTTCCGGCGGGCTACATTTTTCCGTGCACGACAATGGCCAGTGGCAGCTCAGTGACGGCAGGGAGCTGGTGTCACACCTTCTGGGAGAACTTACCCAATGACCTACCCCACCGGCCAACGCGACGAACTGCCCAAAGGCAAACTCAGCAGCCTGCGTTATCTGGGGCGTTACCTCGCCCCTTATCGGCGCGGCGTCATCGGGGCAACGGCGGCACTGCTCGTCACCTCCTCGGGCGTGCTGGGTATTGGCGCGGCGCTCAAATATCTGGTTGATGAAGGCATCGCTAAAGGCAATCCATACTTACTCGGTAATGGTTATGTGATATTGCTGGGCGTAGTAGCAATACTGGCAGTGGCCACCTACGCGCGCTACCTGCTCGTGTCCTGGGTGGGTGAGCGCGTTGTGGCCGATATAAGGCGCGATTTATTTGCTAAGATCCTCGCCATGCATACCGGCTATTTTGAATCCACCCGTACCGGCGATCTCCTTTCGCGCATCACCACCGATACCACGTTGCTGCAGAATGTTGTCGGCTCTTCGGTCTCCGTTTTTCTACGCAATACGCTGCTGTTTTTTGGCGGCGTAGTCATGCTGCTCATCACCTCGCAGGCGCTGACCGAATATGTGCTGATGATGCTGCCTGTAGTCATCGCCCCGGTTCTCCTGCTCGGGCGGCGCGTGCGTAAACTATCACGCGAGACGCAGGATAAAGTCGGCGATTTAACCTCCCATGCGGAGGAAACCATCGGCGCCATCCGCACCATCCACGCCATGGCAATTGAACCCTACGAGGAACAGCGTTTCAACACCCTCGTCGGCGCGACCATGGCCACTGCCTTGAAGCGCATCCGCACCCGGGCGCTTCTGACCGCGATTGCCATCACCCTGATTTTCGGCGCGATCATCACCGTACTTTATATCGGTGGGCAGTATGTAGTGCAGGATAAAATCTCGCCCGGCGATTTATCAGCCTTTGTATTTTATGCCGTCGTGGTTGCAGGAGCGCTGGGTGCGGTCAGCGAGATTATCGGCGAGTTGCAGCGTGCCGCTGGCGCCACCGAGCGACTGATGGAAATGATGCAGTTAACGCCGATTGTCACCGCGCCCAAAGACCCGCACGTGTTCAAGAGGCCGCCCGAAGGACGCATCGCCTTTGAACATGTCACTTTCGCCTATCCGGCGCGGCTGGATACCCCAGCCTTAAACAACGTCTCCTTCCGAATTGAGCCCGGCGAAATGCTGGCCATTGTCGGCCCATCAGGCGCGGGTAAGACCACGATCTTCCAGTTACTGCTTCGCTTTTATGATCCGCAGTTCGGCATCATTCGCGCCGATGGGGTCGATATCCGCCATCTGCATCCGCAGCATTGGCGGCGCTTCATCGGAACCGTCCCGCAGGACCCGATTATATTCTCCACGAATGTCTGGGAAAATATCCGCTGCGGCCTGCCCGGCGCAAATGATGTCGATGTTCGCGCCGCCGCCGCCACCGCCTCAGCGCTCGATTTTATCGAGGCCCTACCTGAAGGTTTCAACACCTATCTGGGCGAAAAAGGCGTACGGCTATCGGGCGGTCAGCGCCAACGCCTGGCTATTGCACGCGCGATTCTCCGCAATCCGCGCCTGTTACTACTGGATGAAGCCACAAGCGCACTGGACGCTGAGAACGAGCGCGCTATACAAAACGCCCTGGCCGAAGTCATGGTTGGTCGAACCTCGATGGTCATTGCCCACCGCTTGGCGACCGTGCTCAAGGCCGACCGAATTTTGGTACTGAATGCCGGAAAAATCGAAGCGGTGGGAACACATACGGCTCTACTGGAATCCAGCCCACTGTATAAGCGCCTCGCTGCGCTGCAATTCACGGACGGTAGTTAGGAGTCGGGTGTCAGGTTCCGGATGCCAGGGGGGAGGGAAAAGGTGTTCAGCGTAACAACCTAAAACCTAAAACCTACTTCAGAAAAATATCCGCCCGCTCCGGCTCGCCGCTGCTGACTTTGTTACCCAGCGCCTGCACGTTAATGTTGAGCTGGTTTACGCCCTTATCAATCAAAAATGCACGAATCTGCAGGGCACGCGAGAGCGATATCCGCCGCGCGATGGAGGCCTGCTCCGGCGTCCCTGCCGCGTAGGCGACAATACGCACCTGCTGGTTATTCTTCACAATTTGCAGTGCGAGTTCGCCCAGTCGGATTTTGCTTGCTTCGTTAAGATCAGTCTTATCCTTATCAAACACAATCACCGCACTGACCGCACCGCTTGCGGCCGCAATTTCCGGCTTCGCTTCGGGGGGCTTTGTGGTGGACGGCTTCGCTTCAGGCGGCTTTGTAGTCGGCTTCGCTTCAGGCGGCTTTGTGGTCGGCGGCAGAGTTGGTACGGCACGCTTCTCCATCTGCGCCACCTGCATCGGCGCAACAGGCGGCGGCGGTAGAATCGGCGGCAGTCCCTCCATCTCGGGTTGCGCCGCTGCACCGCTGGTCACTTTTGGTAGCTTTTCTTCCGCATCAAGGGGCTGCATTGGTGCCGGTGGCTTAGACGAGACAAGATCTTTACTGAGGACCCCATCGGCCGGCTGAACAATCTCAAGTGAGGATTTATCCTGGGCGTCACCCGTGATTGCCGTCAAAGGAGGCAGTATCGGCAGTGCCGGTAAATCCACATCACCAGCTTGCGCCATCGGCAGCGACTCGGGCAACTCAGGGGCTGGCGGTAGGGGAGCAATTTGCGTGGAAGGGGGGGGCAGCGGCAGAGTTGAGGTAGGCAACGCCGCCAGAGGCGAGGCAGGCGGGGCCGCATCGTGTTTCTCTT
>JAJTIB010000128.1 GCA_021300075.1 Rickettsiales bacterium | reverse complement strand
CTTAGCGGTAAGCTGATCGACCGTGAGCCTCAGGTCTGTGAGCGATCGGGACAGGCGGTCCATGCGTGTGACCACCAGAACGTCACCCTCGCGAACGTAGTCCAGTGCGAGGGCAAGCTGACTGCGCCCCTTCGTGGTGGTTCCGGTGATCTTCTCAGAGAAGACCTTCTCGCACCCGCCAGCCTTAAGCTGCTCAAGCTGAACGTCGAGGCTCTGCCCAACCGAGCTAACGCGGGCGTATCCGATGATTGCCATAAGCCGTAAGTGTCCCAATAGGTTCTAGACCTTGGAACCATGGACGCCTCAAAATCCGAAGTCAACCCTATTGAGACGCCGGATGTGTCTCACTCCCCTGTCTCCGTGGAGTATACCCATGTGAGGCGCGCCCAACCCCCTAGGGGGGCAACCCCACCGTCTTCAATCTCAGGGCCTGTCTCGCGAAAGCCCATCATCCACAGGTCGCGGAGTGAGTGGGTTCACCTCCGGGTGGCGCAAAGGCTGACGGCGGCGCGCCAATCGGATAAGCCCATCCTGGGCGTATGCGCATGGGGGACTATCTTGGGTACGACGGACTGGCTCGCAGACATCATCAGCCACGGCCTGTTTTCGGAGGCTGAAGCCCAGGCCCTCGCCGATTGCGTCATTGAACGCGACGTTCGGGGACGTATGTCGCGGTTCGCCATCTGCCATCGCCGCGGAAAGGAGGTCGCCCTCAAGCCCGAGGAGGTTGTCCGGCAGCTTTGGTTGCGACGTCTGATGGACACCTACGGCTACCCCGCGTCGAGAATAGAGGTCGAGTACCCAATCACGTTCGGTCGAGACACCTCCAAGCGGGCCGACATTGTTGTGCTCGATGCGGACCGACCAACGGTTCCGTACATCATCTTCGAGGTGAAGCAGGGAAAGTTGCGGGAGGGCAAGGAGCAGCTGCGCTCCTATGCACACGCGACGGGTGCGCCGCTTGCTGTCTGGAGCAATGGCATCCTCGCTGAGGTCTGGCACCGCAAGAACCCGAACTACTTCGTCCCCATCCACCACCTTCCGCGCGTCAATCAGACGATCGAGAACGTAGTCGATGAGCCTTGGACTATCGAAACGCTCATCGAGAAGGAAAATGATCGTGAGCGCGAAGGTGCCCGAGCCCGGTCGCTGCGCGACCTCATTGTAGAAATGGAAAACGAAGTCCTCGCAAACGCGGGGGTCGATGTCTTCGAAGAGGTGTTCAAGCTCGTATTCACGAAGCTCTACGATGAGATGGCGACCCATCGCAAGGCCCATCCCTTCCTCCGTTTTCGCAACAGCAACACCGCCGCTCAACTCAAGCACGCGATCCAAGCTCTCTTCGATGAAGCGAAGCAGAAGTGGCCGGGTGTGTTCTTAGATGATGAACGCATACGTTTGTCGCCCGATCACCTTCAAGTGTGTGTAGGATCCCTTGAGGAATGGAAGTTATTTAACTCAAACTTAGACGTCATTGATGATGCTTTTGAGTATCTTGTTTCGAAATCGTCGAAAGGTGAAAAGGGACAGTATTTCACGCCTCGTTGGGTAATCGACATGTGCGTGAAGATGCTAAACCCGACCGAGCGGGAAACTGTGATTGATACAGCCTGCGGCTCTGCAGGCTTCACGGTGCACGCCATGTTTCATGTGTGGCGCAACATCATGAACGAGATGGGACTTGGCGAGAGCCATTTGTTCACAATGGATGCGAAGCCGCCACGCTGCGAGGATTACGTTCGGGACAAGGTATTCGCGATTGATTTCGACGAAAAGAGCGTTCGGGTCTCTAGGTGTCTCAACTTGATTGCAGGGGATGGTGAGACGAACGTCTTGCATCTCAACACCCTGGACTGGACCAAGTGGGACGAGACAGTAAAGCAGGACGAGTGGTCAGATACATACGGCGAGGGTTGGCGTCGCCTTAGGCGCCTCCGAGTGAGCAAGAAGCCCGGAGACTACAGACAGTTTGACTTCGATGTGTTGATGGCAAACCCACCATTTGCTGGTGACATAAAGCAATCTGACATGCTTGCGCCTTATGATCTTGCTCACAAAAAGAATGGAAAGCTTGAAAGCGCCGTCGGGCGCGATCTACTCTTCATCGAACGAAACCTGGACTTTCTCAAGCCGGGTGGGCGCATGGCCGTTGTCCTGCCTCAGGGCCGCTTCAACAACGCTGGCGACCAACGGGTGCGCGAGTTCCTCATGGAGCGATGCCGCGTGCTGGCTGTCGTCGGGCTCCACCCCAACACGTTCAAGCCGCACACCGGCACCAAGACCAGCGTCTTGTTTGTACAAAAGTGGAATGATGATGCGACCGCAGGGCCGCTCTGCCCAAAGACTGAGGACTACAAAATCTTCTTTGCGACACAGCAAGTCGAGAGCGTGAACAACAGTGGCGAGAAGGTGTACGTGCGCGAAGCGGACGGCAGCCTTAAACGCGATGCTCATGGACACTTCATTGTTGCTCACGACTTGTTCAACCACGAGGGCCTTACCCGCGATGGCATTGCAGAGGCCTTTCGGAGGTTTGCGGCCCAGGAACACTTAGGGTTCGCACCGGCCACGCTTTCGGTGGTGACCCCTTGAGCGGTCCAATGGAAGGTCTGGAAGTCTCGATCCTCCCTCTGTCGGAGGTGAAGAAGGACAATCGCGACCTGCGCCTTGATAGCCGCTACTTCTCTCGCGCTGCCCTGGCGGCCGACGCGCTAGTTGCGGCGCGAACCCCGCAGCCAATCAGCCAGTTGGCCTCTGATGTTCGCAGCTTCGGCGCTTACGCTCTCACAAACGAGTTCGAGTATCAGGATGAGGGCGTCCCCTTCCTGAGGGGGACAAACTACGTCGGCGATTTCATCAACTTTTCGGATGTCCTTCGGATTTCTCCCGAGGCCCACGGCCTGCTGCACAAGTCAGAGGTCCTCCCGGGCATGGTGCTGCTTTCGATGTCTGGGAGCGTGGGCAGCGTCGCGGTCGCGCTTGACAGTTGGGACTACCCGATCAACTCCAATCAAGACATCGCTAAGATCGTACCCTCTGGTGTCGATCCCTTCTACTTGGCCTCATACCTATCATCGAGTTTGGGCGAGGCCCAGATTGAGCGTCTTCCAGTAGGCAGTGTGCAGCAGCACATTTTCCTTTGGATGATAGAGCGCATCCAAGTCCCTCGCCTGGGATCGACACTGGAAGCCGCAATAGCTCACCGAGCCAAGTTGGCGTTCGATACTAATGAGGATGTGTCTCGCCACTTCGCTGCCGCAAGCGATGCACTCCTCTCAGCCGTGGGCCTCAAGGATTGGAGGCCTCCGGAGCCCCTCTCCTACTCTGCGAGTGCAAGCGCCGTTCTTACTGCGCAACGGATGGATGCGCGCTTCTTTGCGCCGCGCGTCACAGCCCTCCTGGATGTGCTCAGCAAAGATGGCGTGAGCGTTCGAGACGTAGCGAGCCCCCGCAGGGAGAAGTTCAGGCCAGGCCAACACGCGACATTCAGTTACATCGAAATCGGAGACGTTGACGGTGCCGGGGCAGTGGGAAGCAGTGTGCTCCCGTCCCAGGAGGCTCCCAGCCGAGCCACTTGGTACGTGCGCACCAACGACGTGGTGACGTCAACCGTTCGCCCCATCCGGCGCTTGTCCGCTCAAATCGATGCGAACCAGAATGGATACGTGTGCTCATCCGGTTTCGTCGTGGCCCAACCCATGGCGATCGCGCCCGAGGTGCTACTGACCTACCTGCGGCTGCCAGTCATCTGCGAACTCTTGGACCTTTACGCCAGCGCCAGCATGTACCCGGCGATCACAGAGGATGACATCTTCGACCTACCGATGCCCCGGCTAGAGCCTGCTATCGAAGCGCGCATCGTCGCTAGCGTTCAGGCTGGCAAGCAAGCCCGAGCGCGCGCCACGCAACTGCTCAAGCAGGCTAAGCGAGCGGTGGAACTCGCGATCGAGGAAGACGAGCGCGCGGCGCTAGCGTTCCTTGGTTCGCCTCGGGAGCAAGTCTGATGGCGCTACCGCCGCACGCCCGAGACTGGATGAATAGGGCGGAAATCGACTACATCGGCCCATTTGTAAAAGCGTGGGCCGCCTTCAATGCTTGGTATCGCGATGCTTCTGGCCAAGCCCGCGAACGAGCGATGCTCAACTTTGCGGTTTCCAACGCGAACAGTAGGCTCAGGCGTCGGGGACTGCCGCTGCTCGAGAATGGCAATGTTACGGCTGAAGCTGGAGCACTCAAGCAGGCTATCTTCGACCTTCATCTGAAGCTTGACGCCATCCATTTCGAAATCACGCCAAAGGGGCTGCCGGAGCGCGTCTCCTTACGAACGGTGTGCATCACACCCCGTGAGTTTCAGGATGAGCAGACCGTCTCCTACAACTACATCTTTCGGGCCCGGAAGGTAGCGGGAGGCCACATCGAGGTGACAGTCACCGGCCCTACCGGAAACGTTCGCTTCCAGCACACCCAAGAACGCTTTGAACCTGCACTGGTCTATGCACGCCCGGAGTTTGCAGCGAACCTCACGGCTGCACAGCAGCTTACGCTGCGGACGTTCTACGATGGGTGCAACCCGCGACCGATGCGCGACTTGGTTCAGGGCGGAGGTCCCGTCCTGACGGTCGCAGCAATGGACTTCCAATGCACGCCACAAGAGCTTCTCGCCGGACTTGTTGAGACGGTTTATGCGATGCGCAACGCGCTACTGCATGGCGAAGTTGATCCCGACGAACATGTCCTTGCCTGCTACGAGCCAGCCTACCGGATTGTGATGAGTTTTCTGCGGTGCATCGCCTAGTCGCCCACCCGAGCCCGCACCTCTGCTTCAGGGCCTTCAAAAGCGGCTCAAACCTGCTACGTTCGCCAATCTCAACTGTAACACCTGCCTGAAAAAAAGTCCTGTGAAATCAAGGGGTGTTTCGCCTCCCCTCGGCTCCACCATTCCTTCTAGGAGTGGTCGAACCCCAGGAAAATTAGAGACTTAGGCGGCGGTCAGTGATCGAGATGGGCCTCAGTCTGGCCCAATAATGGGCCTCAGCTTTGCACTCCACCTTCCTGTGGAAAAGCGCGCCCAATCCGTTCGCGCACAAGGCCCCGGATGTTTTCGCCACACATTTGTCTGGCGACATGATGGAGCAGGAACGGGCGGTGCCCCCCCGCACCCCCTTCCTCCGCACGCCAACACAGCCACCATTTGCCAAGATCATTGAGGCGTTGGTGCTGGCGACTGCGGCCCGACCGATACCGGCCGCGGAGCAACAAGCCCTCTCAGGAGACGGCCAACCGGCCGCTCATATAGAAGGAACATCACCACTCCCGCGACAACGGACGCGAAGAGCGCCGCCAGGAGGAAGAGGGTCGAGCTGACGGGATCAGATGCGCCGACCTTACGAGCGGCGATGATGAAGGCTTGCGTCACAAACATGTGCGTTAGGTAGATGGCATAGCTCGCATTGCCGATCAGAAGCGTGAGAGGATTGCGCACCGCCCATCCGCCCCGCTCCAACATCAGCGCAAGCCCGACAACGCACACGCTGGCGGTGCCCGCGACTGCAACACGCAGCGCCTCCTCTCGCGCGAACCCGCTGGCGGCAAGGGCGACCACAAGGAGGAGAAGCGCAGCAAGTCCCAGTTGGGCGGACCTAGTGCCAGAGAGGATAGGCAGTCGTTTGAACAGCAGCCCAAGCCCGATGCCGAGAGCAAATTCTACCAAGATCGGACGGGTGTAGAAGTTGACCAGCACCTCGGTGAACGTTTGACCAAACCCAACCAGCCCAAGCCCACCGATCACAGCCGCAGCAACGACGTAGCTCACGCTTCGGCGTGGGATGAGCAGTGCTATCGCGAAGCAAGCATAGAAGAACATTTCATAGTTGAGTGTCCATCCAACCGGGATGAGAGGGTTGGTAGTCCCATCCCCTTTGTCGAAGGGAACAAAGGCCAAAGATTTCACCAGCCACACAGGTTCGGGGCGCGACGCCCCAAGAAGACCGGGCGCAAGTATCGCCAGCGCGAACACACCTAACGTGACAACCCAATAGAGCGGGACAATACGGATCAGGCGGCGCAGGGCGAACTGAGCCGCCGATGGGGCTTCTCGCTCTGTGGTGTAGACCATTATGAAGCCGCTGATCACGAAGAACAGATCAACGCCGGCGCGACCCAAGCCGACCCATGTCAACAGGGGGTGGACCTGTTGAGCTAGCGGTTGAAGGTGGCCAAGCACCACTACCATGACGGCGAGCGCGCGAAGCGCCTGGATGTTCTTGATCATCATCTGTCCCCTCTGAGTCCGCTCTTAGCGCGACGCACGGCGATGCGCATCAGGGGTTCCCCGGCGACCTTGTCGATGGTCTCGGCGAACGCGACATCATCGAAGGCGCGGGCGGGGGCGATGCCCTCGGCCTTGAGGTGCTCGCGCCACCGCGCCGCTTCTGCGGCCACGTCGGGGGCGGCCGGGTCCTTGCCCTTGCGCGACCCATCCGGCTCCCTGCGCGCACTCTCGATCAGCGCCTTGATTTCCGCCACGGCGATGCGGTGGCGGCGGATGGCTTCGGCCTCGTTGCTCGTGTGCAGTGACCGGCGGATGTGCGTCTGGCGGCCGGTGGTGAGGATGCCCCGGAGGCTCTCGGGAACACGCACGGCCACATAGAATCGGCCACCGCGAAGCATCAAGTCGGGCGGCCAGTTGGCCTTGCGGGAAGCTGGACTGGTACTCGACATGGGCCTCAGCTAG
>JAJTIB010000121.1 GCA_021300075.1 Rickettsiales bacterium | reverse complement strand
CGGTGGCGGCTGCGCCCGCGGCTGTCCCCGCCCCCGCAAAACAAATGCCCCCCGCTGCTAGCGGGCCGGCGGTGAATAAGTTGCTGGCGGAGAATCCGCAGGTGAATCCGGCCGCGATTGCCGCTTCTGGTAAGGACGGGCGCTTGACCAAGGGCGACGTGCTGGCGGCACTGGGTGACGGTATGGGCACAATGCCGGCGGCTGGCCCACGCGAAGAGCGGGTGAAGATGAGTAAGCTGCGCCAGACCATCGCGCGGCGCTTGAAAGAATCGCAGAATACGGCGGCGATTCTGACCACGTTTAACGAAATCGACATGAGCGCGGTACTGGCACTTAGAAATGAATATAAAGACGAGTTCGAGAAAAAATACGGCATCAGGCTCGGCTTTATGGGGCTATTCATCAAGGCCGCCGTTCATGCCTTGAAGCAGGTTCCGGCGGTCAATGCCGAAATCGCGGGTGAGGAAATCATCTATAAAAATTACTACGATATTGGCGTTGCCGTTGGCGGGGCGCAGGGGCTGGTCGTGCCTGTTATCCGTGACTGTGACAAGAAATCTCTGGCGCAGATTGAGGGTGATATTGCGGCCGCCGCCGTCAAAGCGCGGGACGGTACGCTTTCCATGGCGGATATGACCGGGGGCACGTTTACGGTCAGCAATGGTGGGGTTTACGGATCGCTGATGTCCACCCCCATTATCAACCCGCCGCAATCCGGCATTTTAGGGATGCACAAAACTGAAGACCGGCCCGTGGCCGTGAACGGCCAGGTGGTCATCCGCCCGATGATGTATGTGGCGCTCTCCTATGACCACCGGATTATTGACGGGCGCGAGTCCGTGACCTTCCTCGTTAAAGTCAAACAGGCGATTGAAGACCCACGTCGTCTATTGTTGGGGCTTTAAACATGACCGAATCTTTTGACGTGATTTTTATCGGCGGTGGGCCGGGTGGCTATGTGGGTGCGATTCGTGCGGCGCAGCTGGGGCTCAAAACGGCCTGTGTGGAAAAGCGCGGCACGCTCGGCGGCACCTGCCTTAATGTTGGCTGTATTCCCTCCAAGGCGCTCCTTGAATCTTCCGAAAAATTTGCGGATGCGGCGCAGCATTTTTCCGCCCACGGAATTGAGGTAAAACCCTCCCTCAACCTTGCCACCATGATGAAACGTAAAGACGAGGTGGTGGGGTCGCTTACCAAGGGCATCGAAGGCTTATTCAAGAAAAATAAGGTCACTTATATTCAGGGTCACGGTACGATTTCTGCCAAGGGAGAAGTGACGGTGGCGGGCACAAAATACGCCGCCAAACATATCGTCATCGCCACGGGGTCGGAGGTAGTGGCATTGCCAGGGATTACGATTGACGAGAAGCAGATTGTATCCTCAACCGGCGCGCTGACTCTGCCCAAAGTCCCCAGGCATTTAGTAATTATCGGCGCAGGTGTGATTGGGCTTGAGCTTGGCTCGGTCTGGAAGCGGCTTGGGGCAGAAGTGACGGCGATTGAATATCTCGACCGCGTCACGCCGGGGATGGATAACGAGATTTCTCGTCAGTTCCAAAAGACGCTCGAAAAACAGGGCTTGAAATTCAAACTTGCGACCAAAGTCACCGCCGCTAAACCGGGCAAAAATGGTGTCGAATTGACGATGGAGCCTGCCACAGGTGGTGCGAGTGAGACACTCAGCGCGGATGTGGTGCTGGTAGCCGTAGGTCGCAAGCCGCTGACTGAGAAACTGGGGCTGGAAGCGGTGGGTGTGGCGAAAGATGCCAAAGGCCGCATCACGGTGGATGGGCATTTTCAAACTAATATTGCGGGAATTTACGCGATTGGCGATGTGATCGCTGGCCCCATGCTCGCCCACAAGGCTGAAGAAGAAGGTGTGGCGGTTGCGGAAATGATTGCCGGGCAGAAGCCGCATGTGAATTACGACGCGATTCCGAATGTGATTTATACCTGGCCGGAAGTGGCAAGCGTTGGCAAAACCGAAGAGGAACTCAAAGCCGCCGGAATCGAGTATAAAACCGGCAAATTCCCGTTTCTGGCCAATTCGCGCGGGCGTTCGAGCGCCCAGACGGACGGGTTTGTAAAAATTCTTGCCGATCGGAAGACCGACCGGGTGCTGGGTGTCCATATCATCGGCGCCCATGCGGGGACGATGATTCACGAAGCCTGCATCGCCATGGAGTTTGGCGCTTCGGCGGAAGACATTGCCCGCACCTGCCACGCCCACCCAACGCTGAGCGAGGCCGTCAAAGAAGCGGCGCTCGCCGTTGATGGCCGCGCCGTGCATATTTAGCCAGTCTTAACGAAATCTTCATAATTTTCGCCATTTTTTCAGGGTAAACTATCTCCAGTATTCTAAAAGGAGGTGGGGATGGCAAAGCATAAGGAATCTGCCGCAAAAGACGGTGAAAAGTCATATCCTTCCCCGGATAGCACCGCCGAATTTGAAACCAAACACGCAGAAGATCTGAGCATCAAGCGCTTCGCCTGGGTGACGGGAATACAGATTTTTCTGCCAATTGTGGCTGGCGCGGCGGCGGCGGCGGTAGGCTGGTTTACACTTGGCAAGCCCATTCGTGCCCTAAGACCCAAATTTTTTGATGGTTTGAGCCATGCGGATGATGTTGCGCGCCATGCCAGTAAGATTACGAAAGACAACCTAAACAGGGCCGGGGTTAAAATTTCTGAGGTGGCAGCCGAAACACTCGCCAGAATCAGACAAACCGATCCCCAATTCAACATAGAGAATGCATCGAGCCTCAAACGTTTTTTGAAAGAGGCCAAGATTGAAGAAGCATTGGCAGTTAAGAAAGCACTTGGTATTCCTACCGAAAATCTGAATAGAGCGGCAAAAATGTTCGGAGCCGCAGGTCTGGGGTGGCTGGGTCTCACCGGCGGGGGTATTGCGGTTGGGTATCAGGAGTGGCGGAAGCAGGAATCTCAGCGCCTGGCAGCGGAAGAAATTAACCGCGATATTTCAAGGATTGAACTGTTCAAGCCTTCAGATTCTGAGCTGGTGGAAGAAAATAAGCGCCTGCGCCAGATGCTTGCGAAAAACCCCCCCACCACCGTCAGTCAGGTGCAGCATGAGGGCTTGGCCAAAGAACCCATAGAACAACAGATCGCGTAATGCCATATGGTGGATATTTACCAGCCCAAGCCGTTTGAGCAGCGCAAAAGCCAGAATCTTTCCTTTTGGGATTATGCAAAACAATCTCTGTTCTGGGGTGCATTACCGATTCTTTCCGGCCTTGCGACCTTTACTGTTGGTCGCTTGGGGAAAAATAAAATTTACCTACTCGATGGTAGCCCGACCATTATTTATTCCGCCTATGAGAAGCTGTTCTTGAAAACGGCAAAACATACAACCGGAATGAAAATCGAAATCGAGGAGGTTCAACGGTTGCATCCCTTTAATCTTATTTTTTCATCTGAAACACGATTAGCGCGCACGAAGGATACTTGGAATTTTCTGAAAGGGTTTGAAATCGGCACTATACCGTTCATTTATCATCTCTGGCGTAATAAAGAGCAGGAACGGCTTGATATTGTGCCAGTGGCAGAGCGGCTGAAGCATTTGCAGCCCGTAAAACCAAGCGACGAAGAATTGCGAACGGAAAACGAATCACTCAGGCTGGAACTGGCTGCAACAGCTCCTCAGGCAAGAATTTCTGCAAAAGAAATGCAGCATGACGGCAAAATGAAATCGCTGCCCGAGCGCGCGAAATAGCCTTTTTACCCGGCAGTCTTGCACAAATGATGTAAATCGCTAATCTTCGCACCCGTGGGCCTCAGCTCAGCTGGATAAAGCAGCAGTTTCCCTAAACTGCGGGTCGGAAGTTCGAATCATCTCGGTCCCACCTGCGTACTATAGTCAGTTGCATAAATAATTACACATAATTTTTTATGCGTCTCGCTCGCTACGCGGCGCAAAACCGCCGCTCACGGCGGGACGCTGAGCGAGGCCGTCAAAGAAGCGGCGCTCGCCGTTGATGGCCGCGCCGTGCATATTTAAATCACTTCAGTAACTCCACATTGCCGCCGATGGCGGCGGTATTGATGCTTGTGCTGCGCTCATGGCAGAAACGCAGCAGGT
Organism: Rickettsiales bacterium; assembly: GCA_021300075.1. Taxonomy (GTDB): domain Bacteria; phylum Pseudomonadota; class Alphaproteobacteria; order Rickettsiales; family UBA3002; genus JAFLDD01. The sequence continues at coordinate 3,806 of JAJTIB010000121.1, read as the reverse complement.
AATGAGGCCCGCCTGCCTTGGGGCCGGTTCCTGACATGCCTTCGCCTCCAAAGGGCTGCACACCAACTACGGCGCCAATCATCGAGCGATTGACATAGCGGTTGCCAACATGAACGCGGCCTAAAATTTCCTCCATTTTACCCCTGAGTCGCGTTTGCAGACCAAAAGTAAGCCCGTAACCGGTCGCGTGAATTGCGGCGATGACGTGGTCTAATTCTGCCGCTTTATAGGTAAGAAAATGCAAGACAGGGCCGAAATGTTCTTCGGTTAACTCATTTAAGTTTGATAGCGCAAAAAGATGCGGCGGAACGAAACAGGGGTCAAGCGCGGTATCGGGTATTGGTGCAGCATGCCACCATGCAGCGCGGTTTTTCATGGCGGTGATATGGGCGCTCAGCGTTGCTTTCGCTGCGGCATCATTCACCGGACCAATGTCGGTTGCAAAATCAGTCGGGTCGCCCAGACGCAACCCATCCATCGCGCCGATGAGAAGTTTTTTCAAATCCTCCGCCACGTCTTCCTGCACGAACACGGCGCGCAGTGCCGAGCAGCGTTGGCCGGCCGAGCCAAAGGCACTCCCGATGATATCGTCGCAGGCCTGCTCAAGAAGGGCTGAGGAATCGACGATCATCACATTCTGTCCGCCTGTCTCGGCAATCAAAGGCACGATTGGTCCGTCTTTACTCGCCAGTTGACGGTTGATATGTTTGGCGACTGTCGTCGAGCCGGTAAAGCATACACCGGCAATCGCCGGATGTTGCACCAGTGCAGCACCCACGGTTTCGCCCTCTCCCACCACCAGTTGCAGGACTTCCGATGGAACGCCGGCGGCGAGCAGCAGACGCACAGCTTCGGCGGCAATGGCGGGCGTCTGTTCAGCGGGCTTGGCCACTACGCTGTTGCCACTCACCAAAGCGGCGGCAATCTGGCCAATGAAAATGGCGAGCGGAAAATTCCACGGGCTGATACATAAAAAAACGCCGCGACCATGCAGGGTTAGGACATTACTTTCGCCGGTTGCACCCGGTAGAGCCTGAGGCGCAAATAACCGCTCTGCCTGCGCGGCATAGTAGCGACAGAAATCGATCGCCTCGCGCAGTTCCGCCACTGCGTCGGCGAAGGTTTTTTTGCCCTCGCGCATCAGGAGCGACAGAAATTTCATTTCCGCCTGCTCAAGTTCGCTCGCTGCGCGGCGTAAGATTTCTGCGCGCGCGGCAACACCCCTTTCATCCCACCTATGCCAAGCGCCCTGGGCATCGGCGACGATGGTGTCTATAGCGCTAAGTGATGTGGCTGTTGGCGGTACGATTTTTTGTTTCAGTAGCGGGGTGAGTGCCTGCTCTATGCGTGCAAATTCATGGCGGTAATGGGGGTTGATGCCGCGAGAGTTTTTGCGATTGCCATAAAGATCGATGGGTAAGGGAATGAGGGGGTTGGGTATGGTCGCATGACGCTGGATAATGGCTACCGGGCTTTCGGTGAGGGTGGCGATCGGCGTTGCCTGATCGAGCAGCAGATGCACAAAGGAGCTGTTGGCGCCGTTTTCAAGCAGGCGGCGGATGAGGTAGGCCAGCAGGTCCTTATGCGCGCCTACGGGTGCATAAATGCGACTGCGGTATTTTTGTGCGGGTGCGAAGGGGAGAAGACCCCCTTCAACCGATAAAAGCTGATCATGCAGGCTCTCGCCCATGCCGTGCAGACGCTGGAACTCAAAGTCGCAAGGGGTACGTCCCGCGTGATGCGCCAGCGCCATAATGCTCGCGACCGTTAGTGCATTATGGGTAGCGAATTGAGGATAGAGCGTGTTGCCCGACGCCAGCATTGTCCGGGCACAGGCGAGGTAGGACAGGTCGGTATGTTCCTTGCGGGTAAAAACGGGGTAGCCTGAGAGTCCCTCCATTTGGGCGGTTTTAATTTCGCTGTCCCAATACGCGCCTTTGACCAGTCGAATGGGCAGGCGTCGCTTGGCCGCTTTGGCCATCGCCGCGAGGAGGGGCACGGCGTGAACGGCGCGCTTCTGGTAGGCTTGCAGCACAAATCCGATCCCGTCGAAATTCTGGAATTCCGGATCGTTCAGAAGCTGCTGATAAATCTCGAGATGAAGGTCTAGGCGGGTGGCTTCTTCGGCATCGAGCGCGACGCTGATCCGGTGGCGCATTGCTTCGCGCAAAATGGCCTTAAGGCGCGGCAGAAGTTCTGTCATCACGCGGTCGCGCTGCAAATAACTGTAGCGCGGATGGAGCGCCGAGAGCTTGACGGAGATTCCCGGCCGGTCAAGCAAGTCACCTTCTGGCGCGTTCTTGGCGATGTCGCCAATGGCTAGCAGATAGGCGCCAAGATAATGCTCGGCCTGGGCGTTGGTGCGAGCGCCTTCGCCGAGGATGTCGTAAGAAATTCGGTAACCTTGTTTTTCGGCGGCGGCGGCGTTGGCGATGGCGGCGGGTATGGTTTCACCCATCACGAAATGACCACCAATAAAACCCATACCAGCCTTGAGTGCCTGGCGGATGACGGGCTCTCCGGCGCGCTTAATAAGTCCGCCGAACCAGCCCGAGATGCTCTCCTCCTGCCCCAGCTTCAGCACACCGCCGGTCAGCATCAGCGCCCAGCTTGAGGCCTGCATCAGCGTGGTTTCGCCCTCGCCCAGATGTTGTTTCCAGTTGCCGCTTTGGAAGGTATCTTCAATCAGTGCATCCGCAGTGGTGGCGTCGGGAATTCGCAGCAGAGCTTCCGCCAGGCAGAGCATGGCGATGCCTTCTTTGGTTGAAAGCCCATAGGTCTGCAAAAATGCTTCAATGGTAGTGCCTGGGCCGATACTGCGTTGTCTGGCGATAAAATGCTCAGCGCGGGCGCGAATCGCGTTATCAAGCGCCGTCAGCGGCGTTACCTGCGTCAGTAAGTGACTAACGGCCTGGGTTTCGTCTTCAAGCGCCCGGGCGCTGAGCTGGTCGAGCTGAGGAGAAATATTCATGATTTGACCTTGCCATGATGGGCGAAAAAGTAAAGCGCGGCACATGATAAGCGATGTGTGTGGTCGCAGGAATACGCGAAGGTTGGTGGGATCGGCGCGATTCGAACGCGCGGCCCCCGGTTTAGGAAACCAGTGCTCTATCCAGCTGAGCTACGACCCCATTGGCGCTGATAAATAACCGCCGCGCCACCTTCGCGCAAGCGATTGCGCGTGTGGCCTCTGCCACTATCCCTCGATTGCTGCAGTGCCGCTTGATTGCCCCTGCATCTATGGTATGCGCTATGCCGAATCTTTTGCGTGAGGAACTGGCATGGCGAAAATTACGGTGAAAACTCCGGTGGTGGAGCTCGATGGCGACGAGATGACCCGCATCATCTGGCAGATGATCAAGGATAAACTCATTCTGCCCTTTCTCGATATCACGCTCGATTATTACGATCTCGGCATTGAAAAACGCGACGCGACGGATGATAAAATCACCGTCGCTGCGGCCGAAGCCATTAAAAAACACGGGGTGGGCATTAAATGCGCGACCATCACACCGGATGAGGCGCGGGTGAAAGAATTTGGCCTGAAGCGCATGTATCCCTCGCCCAACGGCACGATCCGCAATATTCTGGATGGTACGATTTTCCGCGCCCCCATCATCTGCAAAAACATCCCGCGCTATGTGCCGGGCTGGGTGTCGCCCATTATTGTTGGCCGCCATGCGTTTGGCGACCAGTACCGGGCGACCGATCTGGTGGTGGATCGCCCCGGGCGGCTCGTCATGAAATTCACCCCCGATGACGGCAGCACAGGTTACGAGCACGAGGTTTACCACTTCCCAAGCCCG
>JAJTIB010000182.1 GCA_021300075.1 Rickettsiales bacterium | reverse complement strand
TTGTCCATCCGCCACTCCCGTTTGGCGGGGGTTATAACAGGAAAGAAATTCTTGTCACTTGGAGAATTGCCTCCATCACTCCGCCGGATGATCGGTCGGGTATTTTGTTAGCGCGACCTGTTGTTATTCTGGTTGGAGGCGGGGGGAGTCTTTTTTTGGTTTCTGGGGTCAATGGGATTGCCTTTTTTATCAAGGCGCCAACCCATCAACACTGCTTGCACAGGGCTGACAATGCTGGCTTGTAGGGGTTGGGTTACATGGACACTGCGATCTTTATCGCCAGACAAAGAATGTTGCTTTTTTTGTTTTTTGTTCAATCGCCCAGAAAGTTCTTTTGCAGCCTCAGCAGACTGAGTAATTATCTCGGTTTTGGGCTTATCATTAGCTTTAACCGATTCCTTCAAAACTTCGGGTTTTTCTTTTAATTGCGACTCTTGAACTTTTGGACTTGCCTTCTTTACTCGCTTATTACTGGCCTGCGAACTCTCTAGCTCCTGCCGCTCTTTAGTGATTTCTTCGCACCATTTCCCTAAAGCCGTCATGGCCAGTTCAGGATTTGTTAAATCAGAACGTGGATGACCGGGAGCTTCAAACTGCAGACTTAGCGGGATTGCCTCCGCCTGAACCAGAAAATCTCTTATGGTGCTGTCAATTTCTTGGCGAAGATTATAAGCCTTCAGCCCGCCATAAAGTCCTGTGCGAGCCGCTTTCACAAAGAGGGCTGCGAGTTGCTCTTCAAATGCCAAAAATGTCGAACAATGAATTTGAATCGGACAGGAAGGGGCAGTCAGGCGATCTTTCATTCGATTAAGTTGACCTGACCCCGGACCGACGGGGTTGGGAAGATCTTTAAGTCGTCTTGAAAAAACACCGTTTGCTTCCTTCAATTTCATGAACAATTGATATGGCGTCTGATTGTTAGTGCTCATGTTTGCGCTCCTTACATCGTTTCACTGGCACAATCATTGCTGTTTCGCCATGACAGTACTATGTAACTGTAGCATGCTTACATGGCAATTTGATGACAAAACTGCTATAAATTCGTCTAAAAATTAACTGACTAGTAACACGGTATTAACGGAAACTTAGGGATGTTATGCGATTCTGGAACAGTACACAGTGGAAGATGATTCCAATGCGTATGGGCGCACCGGGTAAAGACAGGGGCGCGCACAGCGAAGGTGAAGGTGAGGTCATGATTGCCCCCGCCGCCACCAAGCCGAAGCGACCGCCCATGTACAAGGTGATCCTGCTGAACGACGACTATACGCCGATGGATTTTGTGGTGAGGGTGATCATGGAAATTTTCCATCGATCTCAGGCCGAAGCAGTCGAGTTAATGCTGGCGGTACATCATCACGGTTCGGCCATTGTGGGGGTCTATACCCGCGATGTTGCCGAAACCAAATCGGAACAGGTGGTCGAAGCCGCGCGGATCAGTGAGTACCCTTTGCAATGTGCGCTCGAACCTAACGGGTAGCAAAACGAAAGACGAGAGCTATGTTGTCGCAGAACCTTGAATCGACCTTGCACAAAGCGCTGGCGCTGGCCAAACATCACCGCCATGAATACGCCACCCTTGAACATCTGCTGCTCGCCCTGACTGAAGATATGGATGCCGCACCGGTGCTGCGCGGCGTCGGCGTCAATCTCGACGGATTGCGGACGTCACTGATGGATTTTATCGGTCAGGAACTGTCCGGGCTAATCGTCGATCAGGTTGAGGAAGTGCGCCCCACGGCGGGGTTCCAGCGTGTGATTCACCGCGCCGCCATCCATGTCCAATCCGCTGGTCGTCACGAAGTTAATGGCGCAAATGTACTTGTTGCCTTGTTTTCCGAGCGCGAATCCCACGCCGTTTACTTCCTCGCCGAGCAGGAAGTCAACCGCAAGGATATTGTCAATTATATTGCCCACGGTGTCATGAAATACAGCGATCTGCGCCGCCTTGCAGTGCAACAGGCTGACCATCAGGAAGAACCGCTCGACGATGGCTCGATCCGCTATAGCCCTGCCAAGGAAGATGCCGCAGCGGAAGAGAACGCTAAAGATCCGCTTTCGCTTTACTGCCAGAATCTCAACAAAAAAGCGACCGCAGGCCAGACCGACATTCTGATTGGCCGCGAAAAGGAAATCGAACGCACGGTGCAGATTTTATGCCGCCGCACCAAAAACAATCCACTGCTGGTGGGCGAAGCGGGCGTAGGCAAAACCGCAATTGCCGAAGGCCTTGCCCTCAGAATTATTCGCAGTGAAGTGCCGCAGGTGCTGCGTAATGCCGTGATTTTCTCGCTCGATATGGGCTCACTCCTCGCTGGCACGCGCTACCGCGGTGATTTTGAAGAACGCATGAAAGCCGTCATCAAGGCGATTGAAAAACTGCCCGGCGCGATTTTATTTATCGACGAAATTCATACCATCATCGGCGCCGGTTCCACCTCCGGCGGCGCGCTTGATGCCTGCAACCTCTTGAAGCCTGCGCTGGCCCGTGGCTCGCTCAAATGTATCGGCTCGACGACGTTTAAGGAGTACAATCAGACCATCGAAAAAGACCGCGCGCTGGCCAGACGTTTCCAGAAAGTTGACGTAATGGAGCCAAGCACCGAGGATGCGATTAAAATCCTGCGCGGCCTCAAGCCTTATTACGAAGAGCACCATCATGTGCGCTACCAGCCGGCCGCGATTGAGGCAGCGGTTGAGCTTTCGGTGCGCTATATCCATGACCGAAAACTGCCCGACAAGGCAATTGACGTGATTGACGAGGCCGGTGCGGCACAGATGCTGCTGCCCGAGAACAAACGCAAGAAAACGATCAGCGTCAAAGAAATTGAGGACATTATCGCTAAAATGGCACGGATGCCAAGCAAAACCGTAACCATGGACGATGCCGAGGCCTTGCGCCACTTGGAAAAAAATCTCAAACTCACCGTGTTTGGCCAAAACCGCGCGATTGAAGAACTGGCCTCGGCTATCAAAATGTCGCGCGCGGGACTGCGCGAGGAAACCAAACCCATGGGCAGCTACCTCTTCACCGGACCAACCGGCGTGGGTAAGACCGAAGTTGCCACCCAACTGGCCAAAGTGCTGGGCATGGAGTTGATACGCTTCGATATGTCGGAATATATGGAAAAACATTCCGTATCTGGCCTCATCGGTGCTCCTCCGGGCTATGTCGGCTTTGATCAGGGCGGGCAACTGACGGACGCGGTCGATAAGACCCCCTATGCCGTAGTGCTGCTCGACGAAATTGAAAAAGCCCATCCGGATATTTTCAACATTCTGCTGCAGGTGATGGATTATGGGCGCTTGACCGACCAGAACGGCAAACAGATTAATTTCCGCAACACCATCGTCATCATGACCAGCAACGCGGGCGCGTCCGAAATCAGCCGCTCGCCGATTGGCTTTAATCGCGAAGACCGCGCGGGCGAAGATCAGGAAGCGATCAAACGTCTGTTCACGCCCGAGTTTCGCAACCGGTTGGACGCCGTTATCGGCTTTGATCACCTGAGCCGCGACACAGTCAAACATGTAGTCGGCAAGTTTGTGTATAAACTCGAATCGCAATTGAGTGAGCGCAATGTAACCATCAGCCTCACCGAAGCGGCAACCGACTGGCTCGCCGAGAAAGGCTATGACCGACAAATGGGCGCCCGTCCTCTATCACGGCTGATTGCCGATAAAATCAAAAAGCCCCTGGCCGAAGAGGTGCTTTTCGGAAAACTCAGTAAAGGCGGCAGTGTTAAAATCGGCGTCAAGAACGATGAACTTACATTCAGTTATGCTGCGGGCAAACAACCCACGAAAGCCTCCGTCACC
>JAJTIB010000198.1 GCA_021300075.1 Rickettsiales bacterium | reverse complement strand
GGTGTGGGTGATAAAATCATCCCCGAACATCAGCGCCGCCTGTACCTCGAGCTGCGAGCCGGAGGAAACCCCACCACCTTTGGATTCATTATAGTTCTGCAAACTGGTAAGCAGTTCGGCGTTTTTCGTAACCACCCAGCCCACGCGCGACCCGGCCATGCCATATTCTTTCGAGGCCGTGCGGAACACCGCAATCCGCCCCGCCGCAAACAACGATTTTTCCACCGCGCCGCGCTGCAGCACGCGGGTGATGTCATAGGGTTCCTGATCAAAAACCAGCTTGCCGTAGGGGTCATCAAACGCCACCAGCGTGCGGGTGGTTTTGTCGGCCACCACCTGCAGCAGCGCCTCGCGCTCACTGGCCGAATAATTAGCGCCGGTGGGGTTTGAAGGCGCGTTGATGAGAATGACAGAAGGCTCAGGCACGTGCGTGAGTGCCGCCGCAAGCTCCTCGGGCGTCATCAGCCCGCGTCCATTCGTATCGATTTCCACAATACGCGCACCTGCTGGAAACATGTCGTAATTGGTCGGCCAGCCGGGGGCGGCCATGAGGATGGTTGGGGTTTTTACGCCCGCAAGATAGGCAAACGCGCCCGTGAGCGCGCCTTTGCCGCCATTGCCGCAGCGCACATCCGCGGCGGTGACTGGCTGGCCGGTATCGGCCACGAAACTCAGCGCAATCTGTTCACGCAGGCTTGGCAGTCCGCCCGTCTCGGAGTATGCACGTTCGCGCATGGCGGGGCGCAGCTGAAAGCGCGGCTCTTTGGGTGACGCGGCCGCCGCCTCGCGCAGGCGTTTGACCCAGCCCTGAATCTCAGATTCGGCAGGCTTGGGAAATAAATCACCGATGGTGAATACTTCAACCGTAATGCCGAGTGCCCGCGCTTTTGCTGCAAGATTCGCCGCCGTCATGGTGGGCGAAGAACGTGGCACGGCAGGTGCGGTATAATCAAAGCTACGAAGCATAGTGGCTGATTAGTCGTCCGGGCGAAGAAATTCAAGCGGTTTTGCGCGGCTGGTTTGCAATGCCACAGAAGTCTGATATAGCAAGCACCGCTACAACATTTCCGGTCAGGGTGGTATGATAAAAAAAATCCTTGTGGTGATGGTATTGCTCGCTGCTGCTGCGGGCGGCTGGTGGTTCTTTTCGGGGAATACGGAATCTGTAGTCACCACTGCCACCTCCTCCGCATCATCTGAAATATCGCAACCATTACCTGCCAACGATACGAGCGGTGTCGGCGCGCTGGGGCGCATTGAGCCGCGCTCGCGCGTGGTACATGTCTCGCATGATGCCGGGCCGGACGGGGCGCGGGTTGAAATTCTGCATGTCGCAGAAGGGCAAGAAGTCAAAGCAGGAGATCTCATTGTCACCTTCAGCGACCATGGCCGCAAGCGCGCCGCGCTTGAAACCGCGAAAGCAGGTATCGGGGTGATTGAGGGCAGGCTCAACGCGCAAATCGCCGAGGAACGCACCGCCAGACGCGAGTTTGAGCGCTACCGAAAACTGGCTCTCACCAACGCCGCATCGGTTGCGCGTAAAGACGAGGCGCAGAATCGCGCCGAACAGGCCAGTGCGAATATCGCCGCACTTCGGGCCGAGCTTGAGGCCGAAAAATCCCGCGTGGTGCTGGCGGAAGAAGAAGTGAAGCAGACTACCGTCACGGCGCCCATCTCGGGGACGATTCTCAAAATACATAGCTGGCCGGGTGAGCGCGTGGGGGATTCGGGCGTGGTGGAAATGGCGAATCTGGCCGCGCTTGACGTGGTGGCAGAAGTCTATGAACGCGACATTGCGCGGGTGAAGCCGGGGCAGAAAGCAGAGATCACCATCCGCGGCCTTGGCAGAACCATCACCGGCACGGTGCGCGAGCTCGGGTTTCAGGTTTATAAGAATGATCTCAACAACACCGATCCGCTGGCGAACCGCGATAACCGCATTATTGAGGTACGCATCACCGTGCCACAGGAGGATGCGGCCATGTTACGCAATATGATCTATCTGCAAGTGGATGTGCGGATTTACCCGTGACGCCTCTATCCACACTGCGTTTTGCTTCGCGCCTGGCCTGGCGGCAGCTGATTCATGACCGCAACAAGCTGCTGGCCGCCACACTTGGCGTGGTCTTTGCGACCATGCTTGTCTTCATGCAGATGGGATTTCGCGACGCGCTGTTTGCCGCTGCCGTCAGCGCGCCCAATAAAATGACGGGGGATATTTTCATCCTCCACCGCCAGACGGAGGCGCTCTGGCGCACTAACCCTTTTGATCGCCGCGAAATGATGCGCACGCTGTCGCATCCCGATGTTGCGAGAGTTACCCCGCTTTATATCGGGATGCCGGTGTGGAAAAATCCCATCACCCACACCAAGCGCACCTTGATGGTCTACGGCGTTGACCCCGATGCCGGAGTCTTTAACGCCAGTGAAGTAGCCCCCTTCGCCCGCCAGTTATCCGAAGCCGATACCGTGCTGTTCGACAAAGCCTCGCGCCCGGAATTTGGCCCCATTACCGAACTGATGGAAAAGGGCCCCGTCTTCACCGAGGTGAATGACCGGCGGGTGCGGGTGGCGGGGGTGATGGTGCTTGGAACCTCCTTTGCGGCAGATGGTAATATCATCACCAGTGATACGAATTTCTTCCGCATGTTCCGCGATCGCAACCCAAGCTATGTGGATGTCGGGGTTGTGCAGTTAAACTCCGGCGCGGATGTAGCAACCGTGAAGCAGGATCTGGAAAATCTGCTCGATGAAAGCGTGCATGTCTTCACCTTCGCTGATCTTGTGGCGTTTGAGCAGAAATACTGGCGCGAGGTCGCCCCTGTGGGCTTCATTTTCGGCATGGGGCTGGTGGTGGGGCTGGTGGTCGGCATGGTCATCGTGTACCAGATTCTCTTCACCGATATCGCCAACCATATTCGCGAATATGCAACCCTTAAAGCCATGGGCTATCCGCATGGATATCTGGTGGCGGTGGTGTTTTCCGCCTCTGCCATTCTGGCGGTGCTGGGGTTTTTCCCCGGCCTTGCTATTGCGGCCGCACTTTATCACCTCTCTGAATCGGTGATTTACATCCCCATGCCATTGCCGCTTGGCAAAATCATCACCGTGTTTCTGATGGTGTTTGTCATGTGTTTTCTCTCGGGCTTTCTTGCGATTCGTAAACTCAAATCGGCCAACCCAGCGGACATGTTCTGATGCTTAATCTAGACGCATTTCTAGGGGTGATTTCGTCGTCATGTCCGTCCTCGAATCCTCATGTAGCGCTGCTACATTCCGGTTCTGTGGGCGGGCATTCCTATAAATCCCTCCCCATAAATGCGTCTAAGGAAAACTATCGATGACTCCCGCCATCCAGATCCAAAATCTCAACTTCTATTTCGGTGAAGGCGACCTGCGCTTTCAGGTGCTCAAACATATTGACCTCACCATCGCCCGAGGAGAGATCGTGATTATGACCGGCCCTTCGGGCTCTGGCAAAACGACGCTCCTCACCCTGATTGGCGGGTTACGCAGGGCAGAAGAAGGCTCCATCCGGATTTTCGGGGAAGAACTGGCAGGTAGCAGCGAAGCCACACGCATGGCGGCGCGGCGGCAGATCGGGTTTATCTTCCAGCAGCATAATCTTATGGATGCGCTGACTGCGCTGCAGAATGTCTGCCTCACCCTCGAGCTGCATAACGGCTTAAGCGAAACCGAGCGTCAGGCGCGTGGCGCGGCCATGCTTAAAGCCGTAGGGCTGGAACATCGCATCCATTACAAGCCGCAGCAGCTTTCGGGCGGGCAGCGCCAGCGCGTCTCCATTGCCCGCGCGCTTGTGGGCAACCCCAAACTCATTCTGGCAGATGAACCGACCGCCTCGCTCGATAAGAAAAACGGGCAGGAGGCGGTGGAGATTTTACAGCGTCTCGCGCGCGAACAGGGCTGCACCATTTTACTCGTCACCCATGATTACCGCATTCTTGATATGGCCGACCGGGTAGTGACGCTTGAGGATGGTATCATCGCACCAGAGAATGCAACCAACAACACCTAGAACGTCAACGCCGCTCTGAGCGCAAAGGCCATTGCGTTATCGACCTCCGGATTCGTGCCGGGGTTGATGATATACTGCACGTCCGGCTGCAGGATGAGGCCGGGGATAATCGTATCGCGGTAATAGAATTCGAGGCCGGTTTCCCTCCGGTCGGAGGCTTCGCCTGCGGCAGCGACGACGTCCATATATTTATCGCTGTTCTGCGCCTGTGACATGCCGAGGCCGAATTCACCCTCGGGACGATTCGCAACCCAGCCGCCCGCCACGACACCGGCGGTGTAGGACCATTTGGTCTGCGCCGTGTCGCCATCCCCTACCCCGCCACGAAGAAACGCGCCGAAATTCTGCCCGGTTGTTTCGTCTTCGTAAAAACGGTAACTCGACAGCGCATAGATGCCCTCACTGTCACGGGGAATGGGGTTGCCACCCGCATCCACCTCCAATTGATCGTCAAAGGACTGGCTATATTGCCAGACACCGAGGGCGAATTTATTGAACGCGCCCGCGTCGGTCACACCGGGCGTAAAACCGATTTCACCTACCAGCAACACCCCCTCATCATCGTCTAAATTAATCTGCGTGCCGTGCGGATTATCGGCGTTGCCCGGCTCGCCCTCCATCACGATGGCTTGAATATATGTCACTTCCGTGGGGTTGAATTGCAACCGCGCTGCAAGGCCAGTCGTGGGAAATACGCCCGGACCGTTCTGGCCAGTCTGGGCGATTTCCTGATTGGTCTCAAAAGTGGGCTTCAGGAAATTGGCCGACATGTCGGTATAGAAAAATTCCGAGTTGAGGTCGTAAAGCCCAAGCAGTACCGAGGCGCGATCGTCATAGAATTTCTGCTGCATCCAGAGTTCGTAGAGCTTGAAAGTGTTGGTTTCGGTTTCGATGTTATCAATGCCCTCAATACTGCCGATGCGGTTATTGGGGTGGCCGCCATTATTATTGAGGAAATTGATGCGTACCGTATTGCCCTCGATGCCATACGCCTTCGCGCCATCAATATCGAGAAACAGAAAAAGATTATCAAGATAGTTGGAGCCGGTATTGAGCCCGCCGTCAGCAACATACCAAAAATCCGCCGTATATTCGATGCCGAAATCGACGCCGTATTCGGCCAGCGTGGTGCGAAGCCCGCCCAGATCGCCCAGCAACCGGTCGTCAAACGGTTCGGGCGCGAAATTGGGTGAACGCACCTGCTCGCTCTCATCCACACGCATGCGATCATCAAGCTCACCCTCTTTTGCCACAGCGGAGAAAGAAGTTGTCATCAGCATCGCAGCAAGCAATAAGGCGGTTGAACGCATGGCGAGGATCTCCAGAAAAGATGGGATAAATGTTTCTTCAGAATCAGATATCACGAATCATCCGTGAATTGCCAGATCCAGATGATGTTAAGAACTATTTGCATCTTATGCGACTCAACCGTACACTCCGCAAAATTGCTCAGCTATGAGTGGCATTTCAAAGTGAAAGACTAACTCGACGATGCTGGAGATTTTTCTGGTTCTTCACCCCATTTCAGAATAACACACTTTTACCATGCAACCCTTACGTATTGCGATCATCGGCACGGGTATTTCGGGGCTGGGTGCGGCTTACCTGCTGCATCCGCAGCATTCGATTACGGTTTATGAAAAAAATACGGTGGCTGGAGGCCATAGCCGCACGGTCATGGTCAATACCGCTACCGATGGCGCAGTCCCCGTCGATACCGGCTTTATCGTTTTTAATAACCGCAACTACCCACTTCTCAGCGGTCTGTTTAAGCATCTGCAGGTTCCCGTTGCCAACAGCAATATGTCGTTTGGTGCGAGCATTAACAATGGCTGGCTCGAATATGGCACGCAGAGGCTGGGGGCAATTTTCGCACAGAAACGCAATCTCGTGCGACCCGAATTCTACCGTATGGTGGCGGATGTATTTCGCTTCCACCGCGAGGCGCGCGGCTGGCTGGATAAAGACCCTGACATTACCTTGGGCGATTGCCTGCGCGCACTTAAGATGGGCGACTGGTTCACCCATTATTTTCTGCTGGCGATGGGCGGCGCCATCTGGAGTACACCGCTGCCACAGATGCTTGAGTTTCCTGCACGCAGCTTCGTCCGTTTCTTTGATAACCACGGACTGTTAAGCCTGAACGACCAGCCGCAATGGATGACTGTCGTCGGGGGTAGCCGCGAATATGTACGGCGGCTGAGTGCTGGCTTTGCTGACCGCATAAAACTGAACTGCGGCGCGGCGCGCGTGATTCGCCACGCCGATCAGATCGAAGTCCAAGACACGCGCGGCGGATCGGTAATGTTCGACCAGGTGATTTTCGCCTGCCATGCCGATCAGGCACTAGCCATGCTCGCCAACCCCAGCGCCGCCGAGCAGCAGATTCTCGGCGCGTTTCGTTACCAAAAGAACCGCGCGGTGCTGCATAGCGATACGCGCTTCATGCCGCACCATAAAAAAGCCTGGGCGAGCTGGGTCTATCTGGCCGAGGGCCGCCACGATACCAACCCGGCCGTTTCCCTCAGCTACTGGATGAACCGGCTGCAGCCCCTGCCTACCAAACAGCCGATGATCGTCACCTTAAACCCGGCGCGGCCACCGGAGGCCGCCTTGCAGCATGATGCGACCGAGTTCGAGCATCCCGTGTTTGATGCGGGGGCCATTCGCGCCCAGACGCAATTACCAAAAATTCAAGGCAGCGACCGGATCTGGTACTGCGGCGCTTATCAACGTTATGGATTTCATGAGGACGGATTCATGAGTGGCGTCGCCGTCGCTCAAAGCCTTGGAGCCAAGATTCCATGGTCATGACGTCCGCGATTTATACCGCGAAGGTGATGCATAAGCGGCTATTCCCGAAAGTGAATCAATTCACCTACGGTGTCTATTACCTTGCTTTACCGCTCGACCAACTTGGCAGGCTGGACGATGGCTGGCGGTTCGGCGTCAACCGCCGCGCGCTTGTCAGTTTCCATGAGCGCGATCACGGCGCGCGGGACGGATCACCCCTAGAGCCGTGGATTAGAGGGATTCTCGCCGAACACGCCGCGCACGTTGCCATCACCGACATCACACTCATCACCATGCCGCGTATTTTTGGCTATGTCTTTAACCCCGTCAGTTTCTGGCTGTGTTTTGATGCGTCGCAGCAATTGCGCGCAGTGCTCGCTGAAGTGCACAATACGTTTGGTGAAGCCCATAATTATCTGATCGTACACTCAGATGGCCGCGCACTCGCCGCCGATGACCTGCTCTATGCCAGAAAAATTTTTCATGTCTCGCCGTTTCTGCCGCGCGAAGGCAGCTATCAGTTTCGCTTCGCGTATAATCCGGAATCCATGGGCGTCACCATCAATTATTATGATGCTGAAGGCCAGCTGCAGCTCATCACCATGCTCAACGGCCAGTTTAACGCATTTAACCGTATGAATCTGCGCCGCGCCTTCTGGCAACATAAGCTGGTGACACTTAAAACGATTTCCCTTATTCATTATCAGGCCATCAAGCTGATTGCCAAAGGGGTGCGTTATATTGTAAAACCTTCCCAGCTTGTCGCACGCCTGAGCGTGACACAGGAAGCACCCATTTCCATTAAAATAAGAGACATCGATCCAAAGGACACAGCATGAACCGCGACCGCCAGACGACCGAGAATTTCTTAAAAGCCCTCGAACATATCGAATACGGCGCCATGACCATCACCACGCCCGATGGCGTGCGTCATGTCTATCAGGGAACCAAACCCGGCGCCCATGCCGACGTCACCCTGCATGACTGGCGCATGGTAGGACGCATGTTGCGCGATGGTGATATCGGAATTGCCGAAACCTATCGCGACGGCTGGTGGTCGGCCGTCAAGGTGGAGGATTTTCTTGAAGCAGGCCTCCAAAACGAGGCGGTACTGAAACGCTATATTTTCGGCGGATCGCTGGGTCGTCTCAAAGCGCGGCTGCTCTATCTACTGCGCCATAACACGCTGCGCGGCAGCCGGCGCAATATCTTCGCGCATTACGATCTGGGCAATGCGTTTTATCAATTATGGCTCGACCCTTCGATGACCTATTCCTCGGCCCTGTTTGCCTCGCCCTCTGCGACATTACATGAGGCCCAGCAACATAAATACGACCGCATTCTCGATCGTCTCGGCGCACGCTCGGGGCGGCTGCTTGAAATCGGCTGCGGCTGGGGCGGATTTGCTGCGCGCGCACTGGAACGCGCGGATCTGGCCATCAAAGGCATCACCATTTCCAAAGCGCAGCATGACTACGCCGCCGCCCGACTGGGTGGGCGAGCCGACATTGCACTTGAGGACTACCGCCAGATCGAAGGCAAATACGACCACCTCGTCTCGATTGAAATGTTTGAAGCTGTGGGCGAGCGCTTCTGGCCGGTGTATTTTCAGAAAGTCGCAGCGCTACTCGAGAAAAAAGGCAAAGCGGTGATTCAAACCATCACCATCGCCGACCAGCATTTCGAGGAATACCGCAAAGGGGGTGACGCGATTCGCAGCTTTGTCTTCCCCGGCGGCATGCTGCCCAGCCCCTCGCGCTTTCAGGCCGAAGCCGCAAAAGCTGGACTCAAAACTACCGACCGCCATGCTTTCGGGCAAGATTACGCCAAAACGCTCGAACATTGGCTCATGCGCTTTGAAGAAAAACGCAGCGAGATTATGGCGCTCGGATTTGACGAGCCCTTCTGCCGCATCTGGCGCTATTACCTCGCGGCCTGCATTGCGAGTTTCAAAGTCGGACGCACGGATGTCATGCAATGGGAATTGCAGCATGGCTGATGCTGCGCTGCAAAAGGATTCGGCATTTGATCTCACCGAGTACTGGCATGGCACGCTTAATGGCTGGGGCATGATACAGGGTTGGGGTGGTAAAATCCTTAGCCGGTTTGACATCACGTTTCATGGCAGTTGGCAGGGCAATGAGGGCATCCTGCATGAAGAATATCGCTATTATACGGGGGCGGCGGAAACCCGCGTTTGGAAAATACGCGCACTGACGAATGGACGTTACGAGGCGACCGCGCCAGATATCATCGGCGTCGCCCACGGCCAGAGCGACGGTGCTATGATACGTTTTCGTTACCGCCTGCGCCTGCCAGTTCGCAACCGCCGATTTTCCGTAACCGTTGACGACCGGATGTGGCGTCTAAATGATGGGGTGGTGATTAACCGCTCGCGCATGAAAAAATTCGGTATCCCCCTCGCCTGCCTGACCGTCTTCATGCAGAAGGGGTAACCAGGCGCTACTGTTTTTGATAGCTGTTTGACTCATTAATGAGCTGCACAGCTATCAAAACCATCATCCGTAAGCGGGGGTTTTGCATCGCGTAGCAAGCGCCACGTGAAATAATCTGTAAGATTATTTTTACAAATAACTATATTTATCTCCTCGCGCCGGATTACAAACGAACAATAAAGGCCTCGAGGGCTTTTTCAGCCGCTTCGTGTTCCTGCTGAATTTTAACATAAGTCTGGTTCAGGCGCTTCAACTGGCCAGCATCTCCCTCGGCGCTGACCGTCGCGAGTTCATTTTCAATTGCGTCCTTACGCGCGGCGATTTCTGCAAGCGCCGCTTCCAGTCTGGCGGCTTGTTTTTCGTTGGCGTTTGCCTCCGACTGTTTGTCAGATTTTTTGCTGCGTGCCTGGGTGCGGTTACCATCGCGCTCACGACGGCGCTGCTGCACCACGAGGTTGCGGTAGGCTTCAAGGTCGTCGTCATAGGGCCTGCAGCTACCCTCCGCCACCAACCACAAACGGTCGGCGACATTCTCAACCAGATGCGGGTCGTGACTGACTAAAATTACCGCCCCTGTATAGTTATTGAGCGCCTGCATCAACGCTTCGCGTGCATCCATATCGAGATGGTTGGTGGGTTCATCCAAGAGCATGATATGCGGCGCGTCATAACTCATCAGGCAAAATAACAGTCGCGCTTTTTCGCCGCCCGAACATTCACCCACCTTGGTGTCGGCCTTGTCTTTATCAAACCCGAATTTCCCAAGTGCTGCGCGCACTTTGGGCTCGGCGACACCCACCATTACCGCCTGCATAGTCTGGTAGGGGGTAAGCCGTACATCCAGCTCGTCGGTTTGAAATTGCGCGAAATAGCCGACCTTCAGCTTGCCGGATTTATGCACCTCACCCGCCAGTGGCGCAAGGCGGCCCGAGAGCAGTTTCACCAGTGTCGATTTGCCGTTGCCGTTGGCGCCTAACAGGGCAATGCGGTCATCCATATCCACGCGCAGATTGAGGCGCTTCAGGATCGGCAGCCCCGGTTCGTAGCCGACATCCACATCCTCAAGCGTAATGAGAGGCGATTTAAGCGGCGGGGGTTCGGGGAAAATAAAGGCGGTGACGCGCTCGGCCATCACCGCATCGACAATGTCCATTTTCTGAATTGCCTTAAGGCGGCTTTGCGCCTGACGCGCTTTGCTGGCGGTGGCGCCAAAGCGATCGACGAATTTCTGCATATGCGCTTTCTGTGCGAGCTGCTTTTCACGCAGCGCCTGCTGGTTCAGCATTTTCTCGGCGCGGCGACGCTCGAACTCGTCATAAGTGCCTGTATAGGAATGGAGTTTCTGATTCTCCATATGCAGGATATGGGTCACGGTTTTGTTCAGAATATCGCGGTCATGGCTGATGATGATGAGCGTCTCAGTAAAACGCATCAGATAGTTTTCGAGCCAGACCAACGCCTCAAAATCAAGGTGATTGGTTGGCTCATCAAGCATCAGCAGATTGGGTCGGCGGAACAAGGTGGCGGCAAGCGCCACACGCATCCGCCAGCCACCCGAAAAGTCGCTGATGGGGCGCTGCTGAGCCTCCTCGTTAAAGCCCAGGCCCGAGAGAATCGTGGCCGCGCGCGCGGGCGCGTCATAGGCGCTGATATCGTCAAGGCGCGTATAAATATAGCCCATGCGCTCGGGGTCATGCACCGTTTCGGCCTCACGCATCAGGGCCGCGCGTTCAGTATCAGCCGCCAGCACCACATCGATGAGCGGCGTGTCGTCCTCGGGCAGGTCCTGCTTCACCCAACCAATCGTGGTGTTTTTGATGAGGCTGATCTCGCCGCTATCGGCCACCAGCTCACCAGTGATGAGTTTGAACAAGGTGGATTTGCCAACCCCATTCGGCCCCACCAGCCCCACGCGCTGGCCGGCGGCAATTGAGAGTGTTGCCTTATCAAGCAGCGTGCGCCCGCCAACGCGGTAAGTGAGATCAGAAATCGAAAGCATGACATCCTTGAGGAGCAAAAGTGAAAAAATGCACACTCACCTGCGCGGTAATATATTGCAAGGTCATACGGGCGCAGCCACGCGAGTCAGCTTTACTAAAAAACGCACGCATGCACGCTCGCCCGGGGCGAAAGGCCGCGCGCCGCTTGAGCGCAATTCAACCCTAGTATCTATACCAGTCTTTCTTGAAAGGACCAGCGGCGGGAACGCCAAGATAGCTGGCCTGGGCGGGGGTAAGTTTCGTCACGTTCGCGCCGATTTTTTTGAGGTGCAGGGCGGCCACTTTTTCATCCAGATGTTTGGGCAGTACATAGACCTGGTTTTTGTAACTCTTCGCGTTCGTCCAGAGTTCAATCTGCGCCAGCACCTGATTGGTGAAGGAGAAAGACATAATAAAGCTCGGATGGCCATTGGCGCAGCCGAGATTGACAAGGCGCCCCTTGGCCAGCAGGATGATGCGCTTGCCGTCGGGGAACTGGATTTCATCCACCTGCGGCTTGACCTCGCTCCATTTCATATTGCGTAAGGAATCCACCTGAATTTCGGTATCGAAATGGCCGATATTGCACACAATGGCGCGGTCTTTCATCGCCCGCATATGTTCGAGCAGAATAATATCTTTATTGCCCGTCGCGGTCACAAAAATATCCGCGACTGGTGCCAGATTGTCCATCGTATCCACCGTGAATCCTTCCATCGCCGCCTGCAGCGCGCAGATGGGGTCAATCTCGGTCACCGCCACGCGCGCGCCCTGCGCCCGGAGGGAAGCGGCGCAGCCCTTGCCCACATCCCCATAGCCGCATACCACGGCGAGTTTACCAGCAATCATCACATTGGTGGCTTGTTTGATGCCATCCAGCAGCGACTCGCGGCAGCCATAAAGATTATCGAATTTCGATTTCGTCACCGAGTCATTGACATTGAAAGCCGGGACTTTGAGCGAGCCATCAGCCTGC
>JAJTIB010000139.1 GCA_021300075.1 Rickettsiales bacterium | reverse complement strand
CGGCTGTAATGGTGCTTGATGTTCCGGTCAGCCCCGCACCCGACGCTGAAACTGTGACTGGTACAACGCCATTGAGCTGACCACCCGCCCAATGCGCTACAATGTTGGCGCCAGTGGCAACAAAGGTCAGGTTTGACAGTCGCGCATCTGTACTGCGGTTGAGGAAGGCGGCAATATTCGCAGCTGAGTTGGCAGCGGAGCTTCCCACCGATACCCGACCTACCGCAGCCGAAGTTCCCGGATCGGTGGTGGCGAAGTTAATCACCACGCCATTGACCGTGAGGGTGTTGGCAGCGGTGAGTGCGCCCGTCACACTGATGACGTTGACCGGTGTGGGCGTCGCGGTCACCGGCAACGGCACGTTATTGATATTCGATGCCACCGGAATCGATCCTGACAGCGAACCATCCAGTAGCTGCACCGAGCCGAAGGTCGTGGTTTTCGCCAGACGGTCAATCTCATCCGACAAAGCCTTGAATTCGAGGTCAAGATAGCCGCGATCCACATTACTGAGCGAGCCGGATCCGGCCTGCACGGTCAGCGCCTTCTGCCGTTGCAGAAGCTCGACGATTTGACCCAGCGCTCCATCCGCCACCTGTAGAAGGCTTGTGCCCTGTGAGGAGTTGAGCAGCGCGCGCCGTAGCGTGGTGACACCGGTTCGAAGCGTCGTCCCGGTAGTCAGCGCCGCGACGTCATCAGACGCTTGAATAATGCGCTGTCCGCTCGACAACCGTGCTACTGAACGTGTTGCCTTGTCGCTCGCGATGCCGATGTTCGACTGGGCGGAGTAAGCCGCGATATTGGTGTTGATTGAATTAACCATGTTGATCTCCCTCGTTAGGCGTTAGATGGCAGCCTCATTGCAAGCTGCGTGCCAAATTGCCACACTGGGAGAAAATCTTTGGTATTTCAGTGAATTGATTGGTGGGATCGGCGCCGCTACAGCATCCGTTTGAAGACAGGATCAGGCGGCGATTTTGGCAAGCGTGGGCATATCCCCCACCAGTGCTCTCAGGCGGGCCTCGCGCAGCCAGCCCGTTTCCTGACAGACGAACATAAGGAAGTCCGGTTCATGGAGATCAAACAGATCGGAGATGGTCTGTAGCATCCGCGCCTGCTCAGCAGCTGAGATTTCCTTCTGATGCAAAAAAGCCTCGCTCATCAGCGCCAGCCGCATTAGAGCCAGACGAATGCCAAGAAATGTCATCTGCATAGTCACGCTTTGCCCCGACCTGCTCTCCAGAAACCGCATCACCCCAAGCGTCTCCGCCAGCGCCCGGCGCAACGCCGGTTCGTAAGCCGCTGCGTATTGCTTCCAGAAATTCAACAAAACCACTACCTGAGTAGGGGCTTCATCCTGAACTTGAATTTTTAAATCCTGCCAGTCGAGCATCATTCCATGCGCCGCCGCCATCCGTTCAATAAGCGCCATTGCATCCGACGGGGCGGCAATTCCTGCCCCGCGCATCAGGCCCTGCATCGTATTGATCAGATAAAACGGGTCAATCGGCGACGGCTCGGCCGCCGGAATGCGAGCCTCCGCCACGCGGAAAGTAAGGGGAATGGCCTGCTCCCATTTCTCCGCCGGCAGAACATCAAGCGTACGGGCAACGGTCGCCATCCGCACCAGATTGTGTGCGGTGGTGAATTCCGGATCTAAGGCAGCGGCAAGAAATGCCTGATGCGCGATCTCTGTGGGCAAGGCTGCTGACTTTTGGCCGCGCGACCGGGAAGGCTTTGCGGCGCGGGTTTTTTGCTGCGTATTCATACGCCCGCCCTAAAGCGTAATCAGGTGACGGATTTCATATTTATTCGAAGAGAACACGAACTGCGATGCGGTGCGCTTGCTGGCATTCACCATAATCGGCGCGCGCGCATTAACCGAGAGCTTTACCCCTGTCATATCCCGATGGACTGAGACCACCAGGAGCAGCGCCAGAGATTCCGGCGAAATTTCAAGGTCCTGGGCGGCCTGCAGAATATCGGCTTCGTCGATAATCGGGTTTTTAACATCTAGTGGCAGGGCAATGAAAGAAAGCGCCGCTTCATCCAGCGATTGCAGCAGCATGAAGCGGTCCATCTTGTCCGAGGGAAAACGCGTCAGGCAGAACTGCATTTTATCCGGCATTCCAAGCATACCGCTAGGAAACAGAATCGGGTTGCGACGACTAACCTTTACTTTGCCGAAACGGGTTTCCATCCACTCCGCGTCCTGAGCAGCCTGAGCGGCCACGCTGGCCTGTGCAATAATGGCAGAACCGCTTCCCGTCATGCGTATTTCTCCGTTCAACATCACCTACTCCCCCTCCGGTTGTCGTGGTCATCAACCTATTTAAAGACCGACAAACAAAGGTAAAAGGGAGCACTTGGCCAGTCTAACATAGTCGCATCATGTTGCAAGTGTTCCTCCATTTATTTTCAACTACAGGTAGTCCGACAACCGTAACTGACTCAGCCGCGAATAAACCTGAAACGTCGCTTGTAACGCCGCCTGGTGGTTTGAGACTTCCGTCGCCGCACTGGCCAGATCAGTTTTAATCACCTGTTCAGTCACGCCTTTGAGATAGAGTTTCATCTGATTATGGCGCTCATTAATCTGAGTGACGTTGATGATAGAATTATTAATGCGCCCGCGTGCACTATTTAGACCTTCCTGGCCTTGCTGAATCAGGTCGATGGCTGCGGCAAGACCGGCGTCATTGCTCGTTTTATCTGCCTCGACCGCCTTATGATACGCGGCAACAATCTGCTGCAGCGCTTTATCATCCGCACGAACGGGGAATTCATATGTCAATCTTTCCTCGACACGAAAGACGACATTTTCCTTAGAGCCGGTGTAATACCCATCATCGACAACCCCCGGACTAACGGGTGTTTTCAAAATATTCTCAATCGGGGCCGTGCCGGTATCGCTGCCACCAAACAGATAGCGCCCTTCACTGGTCGTATTCATTTCAATCTGCAGCGACTGCATAAAATTATCCATTAGCTGCTTAAAATTGAGCGACGAGGAAACATTGCTGCGCCGCGTCACCATCAGGTTTTCCATTTCATCGGCAATATTGATGGCCTGTTCAAGTGCCTTATCGCCAATACTGAGGCGCGATTTATTCACTTCGTTGGATTGAATGAACTGACCCAGCTGACGCTGGCGGCCTTCGAGCAGGGTGAAACGCTCGACCTCGCCATTGAGCTTCTCAAAATTATTGGCCTTAAACCCGCTTGAAATCTGTGTCTGCAAGTCGGCCAGCTTGGTGAACTGATCATTCACATCTCGAAACGTGCTGTTGAACAATGCAAAGTTGCTGATCCGGCTAATCACCATAAATCCTCTCTATTATCTGAAGGCATTCAGTAAATCGTCAAACAAGCCATTCACCGTAGTAATCACTTTGGCATTCGCAGCGTAGGCATTCTGGAAGGTGATGGTATTAGCCAGTTCCTCATCCAGATTCACGCCACTGATCGACTTGGCCCGCTCGGTATAACCATTCAGAAGCATCTCATCGTTCTGATAAGCGCCAGTAGCTGCCGCCGCTACCGAAGCATTGCGGCCAAGAAATTCCCCCGCATAGGTGCCAAGCGTAATCTGGCTTTGGGCCAGGCCACCGGCGGAGTCAAAACTGATAACACGGCTCGCCAGGCCGCCGATCGCCTGCGCGGTCTTGTTATTACCAATATAGCGCACATAGGTATATTGCGCTGGCGAGGAAGGATTGGCAGGCTGGGTCTGCAGTTCAAGTTGACCCGTTGAAATCAGGTTGGGGTTGGCAATAATGGCCGGATCAACAGCAAGATCGACGGCCGAATTCTTGAGCGTATCGGTCTGATTATAGGCAATCGGATCGACAAAGAAATTGTTGAGCCCGAAATAATGCGAGAACTGGCGCTGAGTTGCGGTCGTGGTCGTGCCCGTTGACAAGCCGAGATGTTTTGAGCTCAACTCATCAATCGCGATGTAAATATCGTCGGTATTGCCAACAATTTTCAGCACCCCGACATCGCTTTGATACCGGCCATTGAGCTTGGGCAGTTCATTGCCGTCCGCATCCACCAGGATAGCTCTGAGCGTCGGCTGCGAGGTATTGGGTGGCACGCGGCTTCCTGCCGACATTGCCGTATTATCAAACCGGTCATTTCGCATATTCTGCTGATTGTTGTTGATGCGGTAAGTAATCGTCGACTGGGCGATATTGTTATTTTTATCCACCACCGCAACATTGAGGGACACATCATAAAAAGCTGAGGCCAGATTGCCGCTGAAATCAAGCGCCAGCTGTCCGGCATTGGTGGTGCGCCGCTTATCACCTGCCAGCACTGTATCGTAAGGCGGCTGGGCGTAGGCTACGGCATCCCCCACCACACCCGTTGCAGTGGCGGGCGCGCCTGTGACCTGAATCCCCAGCGTATTTCCGCTCACACTGGTCACTTGAAAAAAACCACTAAGCTGTGCAGGTGTAAGACCGTTAATGGGACCAGCCGGGGGCCCCAGAAAAATCGTGCTGCCCACCCCGACATTCGTGGGCGGCGCAGCAAGCTGCACCAGTACGTTATTACTACCAAGCGTGGTACTGAAGGTATTGGCTGGGTCAAGCGCCAATACCGGTGCGCCCTGAGTGACGTTAGTGATATTGACCGAGCCTGCATCAAGCACCGTGAAGCCGGTGACAAAAACCCGCGCGTTGTCATTCGAGATATTTTCGAGATCGAGATCAAAGCGGAAATTGGGGTCGGCACCATTGGGCAGGAAATCGCTTTGCGAGGCAATCTGAATGTTATTCATCGCCCCGAGCTTGGCCTTAAAAGACGGCGCGCCAAAGTGATTATTTATTTCATCAATAATCGTCTGCACATCAGGGCGGCCCACACCCTGCCCTGCATTAAGCTGACTGAGATTAAGCGTCAATGGCCGAAATCCGGTATAGCTCTCGTCCGCATAAACGGCAGGGACCGGCTGACCATCATTCTTCAGCGCAGCAATACGTACCGACCCCGACCACTCGGAGATATCCCCGCTCACGACTTCGCGCGTGCCGGTTAAAGAATTGCGCCCGGGAAATGAAGAGCCGTTGTTATGAATCAAATTCATCGTATCTCTAAGGCGTGAAGCGAGCATGTCGAGCTGTTCAAGCACTTCAGGCAAAATCTCGTCGCGCACTTCCTGCAGACCTTTAAAAATCCCGCTAGTTAATTTGGTTGAAACCACGCCGTTTTCATCCACGCTAATCAGATCAATTGGCGCATTTGTCTGGGTGCCATCCGCCTTAAGCGTCACCACCTGTAGCGGACGACTCGGCTGGCCTTGGACAAAATTATCGGCTGAACTTGCGGGCGAATAGCGCAGCTCATGAAACACTTTATCCACCAGTGCCACGCCATTACTGGTCAGTACGTTGACCTGCCCATTCTCTTCATAATAGACGCTGATATCGAGATATTTTGAAAGTTCATTCACCAGCCGATCGCGCGAATCGAGTAGATCCGTCCCCACATTGCCAGTGTTAGAGGCTTGAATAATTCCGGTATTGACCGTGTTTAGCTCACGAATGGTATTGTTGATATTCTTCACCGCCTGAGAAATTTCGCGGTCGGCTTCAAAACGCAAATCCTCAACCCCGTAAGCCAGACGAGAGACTTCTTTGGCAAGTAACACTGCGGATTCAAGCGCGTTACTGCGAAAAGAAGCCTTATCCGGTGTTTCCGCCAGATTCTGAAAAGCCGAGGTAAAACTGGTGATGAATTCATCAATTGAACTCTCCGATCCCGGTTCACCCAGGAGAATCTGTAACCGATCGCCGAACTCTTTGATCGCCTCGGTGCGGCTGGTATTGCCCTGTTGACCGATAATCGCGCGCTGCAGATATTGATCAATTCGCCGCGTGATACTCGCAATCTCAACGCCGCTGCCGATGTTATCAATATACACCGCTGACTGATTAACAATCTGACGCGAATAGCCTTCGGTATTCACATTCGCAATGTTATGCGAAAGCACTGAAATCTGGCGCTGATTCACCCTCAGGCCAGAAATCGCATTGCTTAAACTGAGGCCAAGACCGGAGGACATCATTACGCCTTTTGATTATAGGTGATAGAAATCGGCGGTGGCGTAACACCGCCACTCACGCCGTCCTTGCCGTAGGTTGGCACCTGCTGTTGCTCGGCAATCGCATCGAAAATCGCCTGCACGACTTTGCCATTTACGGTGCGCGCTACCATAATCCGGCGCAGATGTTCTGCCATGATCTGACCAAACTGGTGAGTCATCGCCATTAATTTCTCGCGCGTGGTTTCCGGCATCTCACGCAAAATCTCCGGCCGGGTGCGGATCACCGCCTGATAGGCTTCGAGCTTCTGGGTGAGCTCGATTTTCTGAGGCTGTAGAGGCGCAAGCTCGGGAATACACATCGCCGTTAGCAGCTCGGATTCACGTTCCATGACCTGCGATAATTGTAATGTCGTAGCCATCATTTCCTCGACATCAAAAGTCATTAAAACATCGGGTGACATGCCCGCAACGCGGGGAGCGGATGTGGAGAGCATAGTCATTATTCTACCTCCTGCAGACGTATCATTTCGCGTTTTACATGGTCTGCGAGGCCAATACCCCCCGTCCGGGCGATAAGTTTGCCGTATTCACTTACCATCATCGATTCGTAGATTTTTTCGCTCTCCCCGCCTCCGAACTCGTCATTGGTCGGGATGGTCGCGAACATATTTTCCATCATCTGCGCGATGAACTGCGCCTCGAATTCCTGCGCGACTTCATCTATTCGGGCTTCGCTGACGCCGCGCATCGCGGCCTTTGCCTTCTGCATCTGCGCCAGTTTAGAGGCATTGACGTTAGTAATTTTCATGCTGTCCATATCGATCCCTGAGGCGATTACATCCATGATGATTACCGTGTTTCAATGTCCGCCTGTAACGCACCGGCGGCTTTGATGGTTTGTAAGATCGTGATTAAATCACGCGGGCCAACTCCCAGCGCATTCAGTCCAGCGACCAGATCGCGCAGTGTTGCGCCCTCCTGAAGAATGGCCATCTTGTTACCGGCTTGCTCGTCCACGGTAACATCCGTACGTGGCACTATGACCGTCTCAGCGCCTTCGGGGGCGAAGGGA
Organism: Rickettsiales bacterium; assembly: GCA_021300075.1. GTDB lineage: Bacteria > Pseudomonadota > Alphaproteobacteria > Rickettsiales > UBA3002 > JAFLDD01. The sequence continues at coordinate 1,888 of JAJTIB010000139.1, read as the reverse complement.
TTGGGCTGTGAAACTTGCGGCGTCTCCTCAACCTTGACCACAAGGTTGCCCTGAGCAATCGCGACCGTGGAGATACGGACATTTTCGCCCATCACAACCGTTCCGGTCGATTCATCCACCACGATGCGTGCGGGCTGATCGGTCGTGACCGCAAGCGTTTCAATATCCGCCAGCAGGCCCGAAACATCACCATTATACGCGACCGGAACCATGACCACGACCGTACCCGGGTCCTCGACCTGGGACGTGCCGGGGCCCACCTGCAGATTAATCGCTTTGGCAATGCTATGGGCCGTAGTGACGTCAGGATTTCGGAGCGCCAATCGCACCGATTTCAAATCGTTCAAGCGAAACCCGATCTCGCGTTCGATAAGTGCACCATTGGGAATAAAACCATTCGTCGGTACGCCCTTGGTAATGGATGTGCCTGACGCGCCCGAGGCCTCAAACCCGCCGATATTCACCGTGCCCTGAGCAACCGCATATACATTCCCATCCGCACCATAAAGCGAGGTAGCAAGCAGCGTACCACCGAGCAGACTTTTCGCATCCCCCATAGCGCTGATGGTTACATCCATTGAACTGCCAGCACGGGCAAAGGCAGGCAGACGCGCTGTCACCGTCACCGCCGCCACGTTTTTTGATTTGAGACCAAGCCCGCGTGTGTTCACGCCCTGGCGCTCCAGAAAAGCGATAAGACTTTGCTCGGTAAAGGCATTATTCTGCAATTTGTCCCCGGTGCCATTTAGCCCAACCACCAGTCCATAGCCCATAAGTACGTTATCGCGGATGCCTTCAAAAGCCACCACATCCTTGATCCGCGCTGCCTGTGCCGATGTCGCCCCAAACGTCAGCGCCAACAGCACAGCTACCGCCCATATCCGACCACGACCAGTCCCCTCGGCAGTTTTAACCTGCCGGGTGGTCCCGGAAATTCCGAATATGCGTATCATGCCGCTGGCTCCCTGCTGTTCACTATATTTCGCACGATTCAATGCGAGATTCGTGCCAACCGCACATCATCTTATTTTCCTTTCTACATAAGCTGGTTAATCCAATCCTTGGGGATCTAAAAAATTCCTCCGTGCCCGCTTTACTGCACTGGGCAATTTTTGCCGTCGGGCGCAAGGCAATTTGCCAAGGGTTACAATCTTCGTTATAGTTTCACGCATGATTCAGAAAGTTGGCTATACCGCACCCACCGCCGCGACCGCACGTACGCAACGAACACGGCGTAAGGGTGAGGTTTCGGGCAGCAGCTTCATTGACGCACTGGAAAATGTAAGCGGCGTGGAAGAGGCCGCCAGCGTGGATGCCGCAGCACCTGTCACAGCTGCCGCGAGCATGGTGGGTTTGCTCGGCATTCAGGAAATCAGCGCCGACGAAGCCAACCGCAAGCGCCAGGTGAAGCGCGGACGCGTGACGCTGGAGGCGCTCGAAAACTTGCGCGATGCGCTGATTATTGGCAGGCTGTCACTCGCCACCGTACGCGAGCTGGAGCAGATTGTGGCTGAAAAGCGTGAACAGATCAGCGATCCGGTCTTGAGCGGTATATTAGATGAGATTGAGTTACGCGCTGCAGTCGAAATGGCCAAACTCGAGCGCGCAGGAATCCAGCGATGAATGCAGCGACTCCCGTCATCCAGCTCTCCAGCAGCCAGTGCCGGCGTGCCCGCGCGTTACTGAAATGGAACCTGAGCGATCTGGCCAGCCGCGTCCATGTGTCAATGAGAACCCTGCAGAAATTCGAGCATAATGTGGGGCGGCTTATCAAGTCCGAAAACGATGCCTTGTTTGTTTTGTTCTCACGTCATGGCATTGAATTCGCAAGCGACGGTGTCGTCACGCTGCATGGCAGCGCAAACGATCAGGATTTCTTCTTTACAGG
>JAJTIB010000025.1 GCA_021300075.1 Rickettsiales bacterium | reverse complement strand
TGTTGCTATTCGTGCTTAGCCCGGATATGGCCCACGCGAATGGTAATCCGGCGCAAACCAAGCCGCTTTCGACAATTGATGCAAATGGCAATGTCATTCCATGCACGGGGCCGGGGGGCACGGGGGTATTGATTGGCGGGATTGTTCCTTGCCTTAATAAGATTATCGAGGTCAACGGGGTTGATCTGGCCATAGCATTTCGCGCATTGTTGATGCCCGTTTTTACTGCCTTTTTGACGCTGGTCATTATTTTCTTCGGCGTGAAACTGTTACAAGGCGAGGGCGAGGTCGGCAAAGGAGCATTTCTGCTCGTCATCAAAATAGCCTTTGTCATCGGGTTTTTGAACCTTTTTCCCAGTCTTATTCCGGTGGCGAGTTCCATCATGCGTGAGATTATTGGCGTGGTGGCGGGCACGCTGGTAGATCCTGCAGATTTTAATTGCGATGTTGCTCAGTACCTGAAGCCTGGCGGTGATCTGCTCTGGGCACAGATGGATTGTGTGATGGGCAAGTTATGGGGCTTCACCATCAAACCCGGCTCAGGGCAGCCCAACATGCTGCTTGCTGCCAGTGCCTTTGGTATGTTGGGTGGGATTGCATTCAATGGCGCCACGGGTGTCTTTATTTTTCTGACTATTATTGGTGTATTATACACCCTGTTCAGTACCATTATCAAAACCATGGCCGCGTATGTGAACGGCTTCATTCTTGTTACTGTACTTATTATCATTGCACCGATTTTCCTACCGCTGATGCTGCTGCAGGTTACCACGCCATATTTTGATAAATGGTGGCGGGGCATGCTTGCCGCGATGTTATTGCCAGTAATGGTTTCAACGTATTTTGTTGTTGCGATGCTGATTTACGACCAGATGCTGTTCAAACCTAATTCGCTGGTGCAGCAACTTTTTGATACCGAGTTTATGAAAAAGGCGCAGATCGTGAATTCCGAGGTCTGCGCGCCGTCGATGGTGCAGGATCAAGCCCTTTCAGCGAAAGGTTCCGGCATGTCAGAACTTGCGCGCCTGCCGCTTGTGTCCAATAAAATTTTTCCGCTTTTAAGCGGTACATCGATGACATGTTACGAGCACCCAAAAATTCAGCTGACTCAGGAAGACATGCAGAAAATTCTGATTCAGCTTATGCAATTATTTATCCTTAGCTATCTGGTCGCTAAGGGCTTCGAGTCGATGCAGCAACTGGTGCGTAACTTTGGCAGCAGCATGACATCTGCGACGATGGAACCGGTTTCCACGCAGGAGCGGAGACTGTCTGACGCGATGGATGCCATGCGTATTGGTGCGTTAGGCGCTCAGGACGAACAAGGCAAACTTTTTGCGGATGCCAGCGGTGCGGATTTTATACGTGCCATGCCCAGGGCGCTTAAAGGCGGTGCGGATGGATTTATTGAAACGATGGGCGATAGTAAAGTTCGGTAGAAATGAGGCAACCTATGTTAGTAGTATGTAAGAATATAGCCGCACGGGGGTTGTCGGCCCTTCTGCTTTTGGTGATGTTGGGGCTAATAGTGACCCCGGCGCTGGCAAATCCACCTCCACCGGCTGCAAGTAGCGGCGGGGATGTCTGCACCTCGTTTCAGGACCGTCTGACCAGCCCGCCTGCCACACCGCCCTCCGGCTCTGGCTCACAGGGTATTCTCACCGAGATTTATGTTTTTATTAAAAATGTCGTCGATACTGCCACGCAGAAGATTTTCAATACGTTCATTAGTAGCCCTAATTATCAGAATGCCGTTTATTGGGCGATGGTGCTTTCGGTGATTATTTTTGGCGTGCTGTTCACCATTGGTGTGGTGCAACCTACGGCAGGACAAGTGGTGATTCGGCTGTTGAAATTCGGCGTGATTTTTTCCGTGATTGGTCCGGGCGGTTGGGCTTTCTTCTCAGGCACGGTGGTCAGGTTCTTTAATGACGGAACGGACGATCTCGTCCGTAGTATTATCGGTATTGCCACTGGTGTGCCGCTGGTGCCGGGATCATCGCCCTTCGCGCAGCTCGATTCACTTGCGGCATTTATGATTCACCCCGACCAGCTGAAACTTGTTCTTGGTGCCATCACATCCGGCCCTTACGGCATGGGCATGGCGGCCCTGATAGGCATTGGTTTTGGCGCATTCCTGAAAATGCTGATTGATGCGTTGAAGCTGTATGCGGTATCGTATGTCGTCCGCTCGTTGATGCTTGGGCTCGCACCGATTTTCATCGTATTCATGCTGTTTGAAAAAACTAAGCAACTCTTCATGGTATGGCTGAACACATTGGTAAGTACCATGCTGCAGCCAGTATTGATGTTCATCTTTCTGGCCTTTTTTATTGGCATGATTGACAATGCCTCCAGAAATTTATTTGGCACGATTGAGCTATGCTGGAGCGAATTTGAAGTCGCTTCGGGCAGTACCAACAAATTCTCGAATTATCGCTTTGTTGATAAGTCTGATCCAGCGAACCCCACAATCATTACCGATCAGATGACTTTTTTCGGCACGCTGAGCTGCAAACTTCAAGGGAAGAATGATTGCCCGGAATTTCCGGTGAAAATTATCGATTTATTGACTTTCCTGCTGCTGGTGTTCCTTGCCTCACGCTTTGCAGAGGTGATTGACCGCATCGCCAATGAGCTCTCCGGAACCTTCGTTTCCCTTGACATAGGGGGTAGGATGGATCAGCTTCTGGCCAATCAGTTGAAAGGCAGTGGTAGCAAAAAATAGGCTAAAGCAGAGAGATGTTACGATGAAACCGATATTCGCCGTTGTGGCTTTTCTGGCCCTTGTTGCATGTGATAGCGAAAAGGTCGAAGTCATGAAAAGCCCATGCGTGGGAATTGGGGAGAGTCCCTGCGGCCCCAAACGTCCGGTCAATGTGGGATGGCAGCACGCCGTGAAAGATCAGGCGTAGGCAGGTTTCAGGTTTTAGGTTTCAGGTTTTAGCTTGCTGCACTGAACACCTCTTCCCCTGACATCTGACATTCGTAACCTGCGCCCTCCTTCTTCCCTCCTTGGAACCCGGAGCCTGACACCTGCCCCCACTCAATATCCCCGCCCGCTGCCTTTGCTTGGTGGTGGGGGTGGTGGTTGCAGCAATTGTTCATCGAGCAGTTTTTTCTTGCGCTGCTCTTCGGCCTTTTCCGCGTCACTCTTGACCGGCGGTGTCATACTACCTTTCGCCGTTGTGCCCGGCATGAGTGGCGGTGTTATCTGGCTGGACTGCAGGGTTTTCTGAATCGTATCTTTCGCCGTGCGCGGGCCTACTGTGCCGGTTTTGATGCCGCTGGTACTTGTCGCCGTTTGAAATCCCATGATGATGCGCGGGTCAATTTTCATTGCGATCTCGGCCGCGCTCAGTGCTGGTGGTTTGGGCGGTTGCGCCGCACTCG
>JAJTIB010000104.1 GCA_021300075.1 Rickettsiales bacterium | reverse complement strand
TTACGGTTTTGGGGTGCTTTGCATTGATCACCCCGAGGTGCAGACGCTCATGGCAAAAATTCTCGACCGTCGCATGATCAGTTATGGCACGTCGCCGCAGGCGGATATAAGAGCGGTCAATATTCGACAGATTGCTGGCGCGCAGCTATTTGATGTGGAAATCCGTCATGCCAGTTCCGGCGCACTCACCGTGATGAAGGATCTGCATCTGCCGATGTATGGCCTGCATAATGTGCGTAATGCCTGTGCAGCAATTGCCGTGGCCTGCGAGCTCGGGATCGACGAGGCGACTATTGCGCGCGGGCTTGCCGCCTTTGGTGGGGTCAAGCGGCGCTTTACTAAAACGGGTGAAGTGAATGGGGTCACGATTATTGATGATTATGGCCATCATCCGGTTGAGATTGTGGCGACGTTATCTTCGGCGCGGCAAGCGGTGGAAGCCCACGGTGGGCGGGTGATTGCAGTCATCCAGCCGCATCGTTATACGCGATTATCGAGCCTGTTTGATGCCTTTTGTACCTGTGCAGATGCGGCGGACAGCGTGATTGTTGCGGATGTCTATAGTGCCGGTGAAACGCCGATTGAGGGAGCCAATCGTGACGCGCTCGTTGCCGGAATGCGCCAGCATGGCCACAAACAGGTTGAGCCACTGGCGGACGAAAAATCTTTGGCTCCGATGCTGGCGGGCATGGTGCAGTCGGGGGATTTTGTGATTTGTTTGGGCGCCGGAAGCATCAGTAAATGGTCCTATGCCTTGCCCGCGCAGCTTGATGCGGAAATGAAAAAACGGCAGAAAGAACGGGCATGAGCGAGGCGGTGCGAATCCGCACTCAGGCCGACTGGCCGCGTGTGCGCGGCGTTTATCGCTTCGGTGCGCCGCTTGCGCCCACCAACTGGTTTGGTGTTGGGGGGGCGGCGGAGCTGTTATTCAAACCAGCCGATACCGAAGACTTAGCCGATTTTCTTGCCGCCATTCCTGCCGATATTCCGGTGCTCGCCATTGGCGTTGGCTCCAACCTGATTATTCGTGATGGCGGGATTTCGGGTGTTGTCATCCGTCTTGGGCGGGGATTTACGGGGATTGCGCTCGAAGGTGATCAGATCGTGGCTGGCGCGGCGGTACTCGACCTGCATCTGGCACGGTTTGCCGCTGATCATGGCCGCACGGGGCTTGAGTTTTATGCAGGGATTCCGGGGACAGTAGGCGGTGCTATCGCCATGAATGCGGGCGCGTACGGCGGTGAGACCAAGGACGTGCTGATGGCAGTCGAAGCGGTGGATCGTCACGGCAAAATCCATCGTCTGAGTGTCGAAGAATGCCATTACAGCTACCGTCATTATGGTGGGCCAGAGGGGCTGATTTTCACCCGTGCATGGTTTGCCACCAAGGAGGGTTTGGCGGAGGCGATTCACGCAAAAATCAACGAAATCTCCAGCCGGCGCGAGGCGACGCAACCCGTGCGCGAACGCACCGGAGGCAGCACCTTCAAAAACCCGCCCGGTCAGAAAGCCTGGGAACTGATTGACCGTGCTGGCTGCCGTGGACTCACGCGGGACGGGGCCCAGATTTCGCCGCTGCATTGCAATTTTATGATCAATACCGGCAATGCCAGCGCCGCCGCTCTTGAAGCCCTGGGCGAGGAAGTCCGCGCCCGGGTTCACGCCAATTCGGGCGTCACGCTTGAATGGGAAATCGCGCGAGTAGGCACAGCAAAGCCCTGATAGCCATTGCACACAACGTTTTTGCAGGCTAAACTCTGCCCAATCAAAAAAATCCATCGGCAACGTGAGACTTGAACCTTTTCATCGTAAGGATGAGGCATCTATGCGTGTGGCCGTTTTGATGGGTGGCTGGTCGGCGGAGCGCGAAGTTTCGCTCAGCTCTGGCGCGGCCGTGGCCAAGGCCTGCCGCGCGCTTGGGCATGAGGTCACAGAAATTGACGTGACGCCTGATGTGGTGAGTGATTTGCAGCGCGCGAAACCTGAGATCGCCTTTAACGCGCTGCATGGACGCTTTGGCGAGGATGGTGGGATGCAGGGCGTGCTCGAAATGCTCAGGATTCCTTATACCCATTCGGGTGTACTGGCCTCGGCACTGGCCATGAATAAGCCGATGGCAAAGAAAATTTTTGCTGCTGCTGGTATTCCCTGCGCCAAAAGCGGTGTATTCACTAAAGAGGAAATGCTCGGGCGTGACGTGATGGCGCGGCCCTATGTGGTGAAGCCAGCCTGCGAAGGCTCAAGTGTTGGCGTCAAACTGGTATTCGCGCAGGATAATTTTTTCTTCTCGGAAGCAAACTGGAGCTATGGCGCTTCGGTGATGGTGGAGCAATATATTCCCGGTCGCGAGATTACCGTAGCGGTGCTTGATGATGTGGCGCTGGGCGTCACAGAAATTCGCACCCGCGAGGGGTTTTATGATTACGAGCATAAATATACCGAAGGCGGTTCTGAACATATCTGTCCGGCGCCGCTGCCTAAAGCGAAGTATGACGAGGTGATGGCGCTCGCGCTAACCGCTCACCGCGCGCTGGGCTGTCGTGGCCTGTCGCGCTCAGATTTTCGTTATAACGAAGCGGGGGACGGCAAATTTTACATTCTCGAAACTAATACCCAGCCGGGAATGACGCCCTTGTCTTTATCGCCGGAAATCGCGGCACTTCAGGGGATGGATTTCAACGCGCTCGTCGCACGTTTACTTCAAGGGGCGCGACTCGATGACTAGAAAACGCGCACGCGTGACATCGCGCGCCAGCACCCGCCGCGAAATGCAGGCAGAAATGGTAAGGCGCAAGGCGCGTGAGCGCCGCCGCGTCATCACTCAGCGCCTGGGTTTACTTGCGCTGGTGTTGCTGCTTTTTTATGTCCTGCTGGCCAGTTATGGCGTGGTCGGCACTAAAACCCCAGGCGCACAATGGGCGGCGTTTCGCAATGGTATGTTTTTGCTGAGCGCAAAGGCAGGATTTCGGATTGAAGATGTGAACCTGATGGGTCGTCAGGTGGCGGATAAAGCGGCGGTGGAAGCGGCGCTTGGAGTGGTACGAGGCGCCCCGATTCTGGCAATTTCACTGCCAGCGATGCAGTCTTCGCTTGAGAGGATTCCTGAAATTCGTATGGCGACGGTGTCGCGTCAACTGCCTAACCGACTTGATATTGCGATTGAAGAACGCGTGCCGGTTGTATTGTGGCAGTCACGCGGGCAAACGGTGTTGATGGATGCGGACGCTGTGGTGCTCAACCGTAAAAAATATATGGGGCTTGGCGATCTGCCTCTGCTGGTGGGTGACGACGCGCCACAGCATCTTGCAGAATTTATGGGGCTGCTGCAAGTGGCGCCGCAGATGGCGCCGGAGATTCTTGCTGCCATTCGTGTGGGCCAGCGGCGCTGGAATATCAAGTTGAAAAACGAGATGACGATCCTGCTTCCGGCAGAAAATCCGACGGCAGCCTGGAAGCGATTCGCCGAATTAAGTAAGCGCGAGTCGTTGCTGAGCAAAGCCATCCGCTCGGTCGATATGCGGATTGAGGACCGCGTGTTTATCACTCCGCTCATGCCCAATCAGTCGCTTATTACACTCACCAATGCGAGAGATACCTGAGATGAAACGCTCCAAAAACACCCGCCGCACCGAAACCATCGCCGCTTTGGATATTGGCACGACGAAAGTCGCCTGTTTGATTGTGCGCCGGGGTGAAGAAGGCGCGCTTGAAGTGGCCGGCGTTGGCCACCAGCTCGCCAAGGGAATGAAGTCGGGGCAGATCACAGACGTGAGTGAAGTCGAGACCTCAATCAGCGCCGCAGTACATACCGCCGAGAAAATGGCCGGAGGCGACGCTATCGAGGACGTGGTGGTGAGTGTCGGCGGTAGCGCCATCAAATCAAGGCAGGTGAATGTCGAGATTGATGTATTGGCCGAGGGCGTGAGTGATCAGGACGTCGCTGATATTATCCACGAAGGCTGCGCCTCGCTGATGAGTCAGGACACAACCATCATTCACTGCTTCCCCACGCAGTACATGCTCGACGGTGTGCGCGGGCTTAAAGATCCGCGCGGAATGATTGGCGGCAAGTTGGGCGCGGAGTTGCAGGTGATCAGCGCCAAATCCGCGTATCTGAGGAATCTCTCGCATTGCCTGGCGCGCGCCCATCTCAACACTTCGGAATATGTGCTGAACTCTCATGCGAGCGCGCTTGCGGTCTTGGAGCCGGACGAGATGAATCTCGGTACAATTCTGATTGACATGGGTGGGGGGATGACCAGTTTTTCGGTCTTTTTAGGCGGGCGCAACCTGTATAGTGATGTGATTCCTATTGGCGGCAACCATGTGACCAGCGACATCGCGCAAGGCCTCTCGACCTCAATGCACCATGCTGAGCGCCTCAAAACCCTGCATGGAAGTGCCGTGAATTCCACCAAAGATGCGGAAGTAATGATGGACGTCCCCCAGTTAGGCGACCGCGAGGAGGAGGACGAAGCAACGACCATGCCACGTTCGATGTTGATTGGTATCGTGCGCCCGCGCATGGAGGAAATTTTTGAACTGATTCGCGGCAAGCTCGAAGCCAGCGGTATGGATAAGGTCGGGCGCCGTTGTGTACTGACGGGGGGGGCTAGCCAGATGATTGGGGTGGGCGATCTCGCCACGCGAATGCTCGCCAAACAGGTGCGTAAAGGCAAGCCAACACCGATGCCAGGACTCGCGGATTCGGTTTCTGGACCAGCTTTTTCCACCGTCATCGGCATGCTCCATTACGTCAATCAGCGCAGCTGGGAAGAGCAGATACTGAGTGCCGAACAGGCGCGCCGTCAGATTGTTCCCGCTCGTTTCCTGAAATGGATGCGAGAGAATTTCTGAGTTTAACAGCGCTGCGTGTTATAACTCACAGCTATTCGATTCTGCTTTACAGCCCTCGCGCCACCACATATAGTGTGACCCAAACATTAATTACCCCCATATCTTTGCAGAAATTGGGGGAAAGCCCTCGGCAGTAAGCACTTGAAATTGTATCATTCCCAAGGAGTGTCTTATGTCTATTAATCTGCATCTGCCCAGCCAGCTTGATACGCTGAAGCCAAAAATCACTGTGATTGGTGTTGGTGGCGCCGGTGGTAACGCAGTCAATAATATGATTGCCTCTAACCTTGAGGGAGTCGATTTCGTCATCGCCAATACCGACGCGCAGGCGCTTGAAAATGCGCTGACTGACCGTTTGGTGCAGCTCGGCGTCACCGTGACGCGCGGCCTTGGTGCGGGCGCGAATCCCGGTGTGGGTAAGGCTGCGGCAGAAGAAGCGATGGAAGATCTGGCGCAGCATATGGAAGGCTCAAATATGGTGTTCATCACCGCCGGAATGGGCGGGGGCACAGGTACGGGGGCCGCACCGGTTATTGCCAAGATTGCCAAGGAGCAAGGCGTGCTGACGGTCGGCGTGGTCACCAAGCCATTCCAGTTTGAAGGTGCGCACCGCATGAAAATGGCGGAAGCTGGCATTAAAGAATTGCAGGAATATGTCGACACGCTGATTGTGATTCCGAACCAGAATCTGTTCCGCATCGCCAATGAGAAAACCACCTTTGCCGAGGCGTTTCGCCTCGCCGATGAAGTACTGCATTCTGGGGTGCGTGGTGTTACGGATCTGATGGTGAAGCCGGGTCTTGTGAATCTTGATTTTGCCGACATACGCGCGGTGATGAGCGAGATGGGTAAGGCGATGATGGGTACGGGCGAGGCGCAGGGCGAGCGCCGGGCGCTTGAAGCATCAGAGGCGGCGATTTCCAATCCGCTGCTCGATGATGTATCGCTTAAAGGGGCGCGCGCAGTCCTGATTAATATCACGGGTGGTCCGGACATGACCTTGTTTGAGGTTGATGAAGCGGCGAATCGTATTCGCGACGAAGTTGACCCCGATGCTAATATCATTTTTGGCTCTACTTTCAGTGACGCGCTGCAGGGCCGGATGCGTGTTTCGGTGGTTGCAACCGGTATTGACGTAGCTGATGCCTCGGCCCGCCCGCGCGCGGAAGCGGCTCTGGCGGCGGCGGCCATGGCGCAGGCGCAGACAAAAAAACCATTAGTATTTGGTAGCCGTAAAGTTGAAGTATCAATGCCGCCTGCCCAGCCCCCGCGCGAGCGCTCGGCGGCGGAAATTGTTCGTCAGGCCGGCTTGACTGCAGCGGCGGCAGTTACCCCCTCGTCCGCTCCAGCGGTCGCGCCCGTACGTACGGCGACATCGACTTTGCCACCTACGGTACGGATTGTGGATGAGGCTGCACAACGCGAGGAAGATGCGTTGCGTGAACGCATGAAAGCACAAGTTGCCGCCGAATCGGCAGCACGGATGGACGAAGCGATGCGGCTGGCGACTAAAGCCAAGCCGGCCTCGCCTGCCGCGTCTGTGCCGAGTGACGCGGGTCCGTTATTCGTCAGTCCCAAAGCGGAGTTGCCGCGCGAGCGCACGCTCTATACGGCGGCAGCGCCTGAGTTTGAAGAAGAGCAAATCGCACAGGAAGCCGTAGGCGTTGCCTCAGGTGGCGGGCTTTTCGGGCGTCTGGCGAGTGTCAGCAAAGCGTTCGCGGCGGCCAAGTCTGAATCGCGCACTCGCGAAGTGCAGGTTAGTTCCCCAGCCCTCGAAACCACTCGCCGTGCCGAAGTGCGCGACGTGGCGGATGTTGCAGCCGAAGAGGGCGAGATGTATGACATACCGGCCTTCCTGCGGCGTCAGGCGAATTAATTTTATTGCGCCCGGCTCGGTCTTCTGACCTCGCCAAGGCGCGCCGCTTTTCGGGCTCATGGCTGGCTCGCGCTCCTGCGCTCGCCTAACGGTTTTGAGTTTTTCCCGTATTGGTTCTTTTTTCGAATTTCGAACCAAGAATCACGAATCACGAGTCCCCAGCCCCGACCTGTAACATACCGTTACAAAGCGTGATTTGCGGATGCAGGCGCATTCTTATAGGGTGCGGAAAATCACTTAATTTCAAGGCCAATGCAATGACAGATTCCTTCGCGCAAACCCATGAGCAGACCCTGATGCAGCATACCCTGGCCGCTCCTGTGAGCTGCGCGGGTGTTGCATTACATACTGGCGACATGGTCGATATGCGGATTCTGCCGGCGGCCGAAGATACAGGGATTGTTTTTGTCCGCCGCGATTTGGATGCAGGAATCAACATTATTCCTGCCCGTTATGACGCGGTCATTGAGACCACGCTCGGGACGACGATTACTAATGCTCATGGGGTTACGGTTGCGACGATTGAACATGTCATGGCGGCGCTTTGGGGCATGGGTATTGACAATGCCAGGATTGAAATCGATGGCGCTGAAGTACCGATCATGGATGGTAGCTCTGAGCCGTTTGTTTTTCTGCTCGAATGTGCTGGTCGTGCAGCGCAGCATGCCCCGCGTCGAGTGATTGAAGTGCTGCGTCCGGTCAGTGTTGTAGAAAAAGATTCGACCGCGCGCCTCCTGCCGCAGGATGGTTTTACCCTTGATATTACCATAGATTTCCCTCATGCGCTGATTGCACGCCAGCAGGCGGTCTATGATTTCTCGCAAACGACGTTCAAGCAGGCGCTTTGCCGCGCGCGCACCTTTGGTTTTGCGCGAGACGTCGAGAAAATGCGTAGCATGGGTCTCGCGCTCGGCGGCTCACTGCATAATGCGGTGGTGCTCGGCGAAGATGGGATTCTGAACGAAGGCGGTCTGCGCTACCGCGACGAATTCATCCGCCACAAGGCGCTGGATTGCGTTGGTGATTATTTCCTTGCCGGCGGCTTGCTGCGCGGGCTGGTGGAAACGACACGCCCCGGTCATGGCGTTAATAATGCGCTGCTCAGGGCGCTATTTGCTGACCCTGCCAATTATCGCATCGTCACCGCCAAAGAAGTGCTAAAG